>JALHPX010000140.1 GCA_022842225.1 bacterium | reverse complement strand
CCCAAGAGAATTTCTATCGACGTTTCCGGGTGGTTTTTTAGATCAGGTATTGGGCACTTTGCTTCTGAGTTTGATGGTATTTGCGCTGACGGATCGTAAGAACGACGTGCCGCAGGCGGGATTAGCGCCGGTGCTATTAGGTGCCGTGGTTTTGCTCATCGGAATGACGTTTGGTTTTAATGCGGGCTATGCGATTAATCCCGCGCGTGATTTTGGGCCGCGGCTTTTTACTTTTGTCGCTGGCTGGGGCAGCGATGTTTTTAGAATGAACGATTACTGGTTCTGGGTGCCCCTCACAGCACCGTGCCTGGGCGCGGTGCTGGGAGGGGCCATTTACCAGTGGGGTGTGCAGAAACACTTACCGGAAGTTATAAGCAGTAATTGAGCTTTCCGCGGGACGTGTATTGGAGATTTCCTTTTGCGTCGAGTCTCTTGATCTCGTAGATTCCACAGCCGGAAAAGGTAACCGTCTCTCGGGCTGGCTCTTCTCCCGAAACGCTCGTCTCTATTTTTCCTGATTTTGGCAGGCAACCGCAGCCAGTTTCAGAGTAGTCCCAAGAGAGATTGGTTACTTTAGCCTTGGCCGTAAAGCGGCGAAAGTTTTCTTGGACAATAACCACTTGGTCACCGGAGTTCAGGACGACTTTAGAGCCGTCGGGCGAATTGATTTTCACTCTGAGGTCTCCCGAGCTTACAGTGTGACTCCATTTAGGCGTCTGATAGTTTGCTCCGTGAATTTTCAGGATTGCTCCCCGTTGACTCCTAAAAATTCCCCGTTGACTCGTAAAAATATTGAACCCGTAGTTCTTGCCTAAGGTCGGTGTCAGGGTGACATCCGGATCCCATCCCAAGATTTCCATGCCCGTACTTGCACTCAAGGAAATCGGTTTTTGAGCTGAGGGCCCTGTTCCTAGGTATCTAAATTGGCGGACTAGATTGGATTGAGGCGAATGCAGGAAGTGCTTCCAGGATTGGGGGCAGAACGCCTCTTGCGATGAATTAAAGTAGGAGAGCTGACCTTCATATTGCTCCATCATGATGCCATTCGTTCTACCGCTTCGGTTTAAGGCTTTCGCGACTCCCCTGCTGCATTCTTCAAAACCTACCGATTGAGGCGGGATCGCACCGACGTAATAGTCCTCGGGTGCGGAACATCCGGCGTAATCATAAAGGTAACTCTGCTGATATGTTTCTACGGATGGATAAAAATCTTCTCCTATTTCCAGCGCGGTTCCTAGCGCGGCCGCGACGGTAAGGGTAGGGTTTCCTTTTTCGAATTCTTCGGACCCTTCGGACTCTGGCGGCACCGCCATCGCACAGACCGGGCCTATGGGTTGCTCCTTACTACAAGCCACAGAAAGTACGAGAATCGATAGGACTACGAGCCAGCCGGACGTTGGATACTTATTCATTGGTAACTCCTTGTTTCACCTGACTTGATTATGCGGTGCGGCGCATTAGGTTTAAACTAAGGAATTGTGCTAGATAAACTTAGGAGATTATGAATTGGTATCGGGTAGTTGGGCCGGCCCCGGTCTTCCTTAAAAGCCCCTGCTGCAGGGATTCCGAGAGGATCTCAAAGGCCGTGCGTCGTGGAATTTTGAGCCACTGGGCGAATTCGCCAGCCGAAAAGGGGTTTGCTCCCGCATACGCTCGTGCCAGTGCGAGACGGCCACTTGGGTTTTGTTGCCACCACCGCGGTGAGGGGACAATCAGTTGAAGTCTCGACACGGAGCTGGTGAGGCGGAATTCACCTTGTGTTTCGACTATGCGAAGCGGGAGTCGTTTCTTGCGAAACCAACTCCTTAATTCCTGCATCGCTACATGGACCCGGGCCCGGGAGCCAACGAGCTCGAAACTTTCGCCGGGGTAGAGATCAGAGAAGAGATGTGCGACGCGTGCTGGGCGATAAAAATCAGACACCATTGCTTTCAATAGGCGATGCTTGAGTTGCCCGGATTTGAGCGCTTCATTTCGGAGCAGATCTAGATTTTCGGTCGCGCCAGTTCTTGGGCTCGTCGACGGAAGTGGAAACGGCAGAGAGTCAGGAATTTCCACTTCTGCCTTGTAATCTCGCCGCAGTCTCTCACGGTAGCTGAGATAAGGTGTGCCAAAATAAACTTTGAGAAAAAGTTCCCGATCGTGGCAGATAATGGCGCGAAAAGCGTCGCATTCGCGCACGGTTTCCCAGTGTCGATTCTGAAGTGCTAAGGCTTCGAATTTTTCGAAATCGCGGAGGCCATGCCGAGGACTAACAGAGAGGGTCAGGATGCTACGCCACTTCTTTACGAAAAATGCATCGAAGCCCGCTGCCTGCTCCACTGCGATCTCTGCTTTGGTCAGATGCTTTTCGGCTTGTGCCCAATCTTTCCTATCAATAGCTAACTCGGCCAGCCGCTCCAAGGTATTGCCATAGAGCGCCGGCAGATTTTGTTTCTGAGTCGATATCTCTAGTTTGGATAAGAGTATTTCCGCCTGCTCGTAGTGCCGTTCATGAACATAAGCAGAGGCGAGGTTCACTTCGCCGATCACTCGTTGGTATTCGTCCAAGTCTTTGCCGAGATATTCTTCTAATACTGGAATGGCAGTTTGATATTCCCACTGTGTAAAAAGCGCGTGTGCACGATAGAGCAATACCTGTGGAAACTCGTTAGAATCGAGGGCGGCCAATATCTCGCTCCCTTCGCGCCCGGCGCCCACACGTACCAGCGCCGCGGCGTATTCCGCTTTTTCCCGAGTAGTGGCGGTCACGGATTTCTTGGTGGAGGGCCGGACGACTGGGGTGAGTATTCGCAGGGTCAGCCAGGGAAGTGCGGCTCGTCTAGCTACCGCAGCTAGTTCGAACCGCTCTGCACGTGTGAAAGAGTGGGGACGGTGGCGACTAAGTTCTGAGCGTGCCTTGGCGCTTCGGCCTGCCCGAATAAGACCATCAATATACTGAATGAATTCGGAGCATTGCACAGTTCTGTGGCCCAGCCATATCTGGCATGTTTCCTTAGTTTATAAGGGAGTGGGGACGGAGTAAACTCTGATTATGGGTTTTAAGATGTGGAAATTGATTTCGGTTGTCGGAGTTTTACTGCTTTTGCAGCCAGGCTGTGGAAATGGCGAGGGTGTCGGTGGGCCCTTTAGACGACCTCCTGGCGCCGTCGGTGCTACAGGCGCTTACTATGACCTGTCGCCGACACACACTTGCCCGTCATCATCGATTTACAGAAATTCCATTTCTTACGATGGCGCTAGTTACAAGCACTTGGACAATTGCACCGGAGTAGAAACAACTTTGGCTAGCGCTCAGTTGGAACAGTCGTCAGTTTACGGCTTGCTCGGATATCGGGCAGATATTTACGAATATCGGAATACCAAACCGGTGGTAGGTGATTCGACTGAGAGATATATGGAGGTTTTTTGTATCTCTAACTCCGGCACGAAAGATGTGGAGTTTTTTATAAGGACCGGCCCGGATATCATTACCGACTACGGCATTCTTGCGCTGAGTTCTACGGGCTGGATTGCCACTTTCGCTGATGTGAGCGAAAACACTGTCGGCACTGTGACGACGTATCAAGCATCCGGTAGCTTCTCACTATCGGTTGATTCTGCTTCCGCAATAAATGCCGATGTGTACAACGGCACTCTAAGTGTGAATGGCGAAGGTGCAACTCGGCCGATGGCTTGCCGCCTGGTGAATTGATTAAGGTGGCGGCTCCCCGGAAATGACAGCCGGATGCTCGCGGTAAGCGTCAGTAGCTGCCCACGTCTTCCAGCCATTTGATCTCGCCATCGAGGATCTTCTTACCCAGCGTGCGATACCGCTTGTCATCGTTGCAGTAGATGCCGCTGAAATTCAAACGAATGCGGTGGCGAGCTTCTTGGCAGAACAATTCCGTAAGCTCTTGGTGGTGCGGCTCTTTGGACGACGCGCTCTTTGCCAGGAGTGCCGACATTGCAAAAAGATCGGTGCCGATATCGACGATTCTGCCCAGCTGCAGTTGGCGAAACTCCAGCTTTGGACCGTGCCATACCATGAGATGGAACAAAGTGCGGGCCAAGCGGTGGCTCGTGCGTTTGACGAAGCGGAAATGTTTGCCGAGCTTTCCGTACCTGGAGAAAAACGGCCACGGGCAAATCGATAGCCACTGTTTTGGATACCAAATAGCGTAAAAGCACGCCGCTTTGAGCGCTGTCGTTACACGAACGCCCATCGGTAGACTTGGATTTAAAACTGCTCCCGCAATCGTTAAATGCCTATCCAGCGCTTCTCGCGAAATAAAGAGCCGTTGGATTTCGTTGGTGCCCTCGACAATTTGGTTGATGCGCGAGTCGCGCAACCAGCGTTCGACGGGAGCATTCATTTCCCCGCGAGCCTTGAGCGATTCCGCGCGTTCGTAACCGCGGCCGCCGCGCAATTGTAGGATTTCATCAAACAAGAAATGGCTGCGCAGACTGCAAAATAATTTCGACATTGCTGCTTCCAGGCGAATGTCTTGGCTCTTTTTATCGACCCAAGCCCCGCCCAAGTAAGTCATCGCTTCCATGGCCAAGGTATTGGCAGCTGCGGAGGCGAGCTTTTGTGCACCTGGCTCGTGCTTGCCGATTTGAGCGCCCCATTGTTTGCGAACTGAGCCCCAATCGCGCCCTACTTGCAGAGCGACGCGTGCAGTGCCTGCCACGCCAGCAGGGATACTGAGACGGCCAGCGTTTAAAGTGGTGAGTGCGAGTTTTAAGCCTTTGCCCAAGCCCCAAAGGATGTCTTCCTTGGGAACTTTCACATTTTTAAATTCAATCAAACCGTTTTGGACGCCGTTTAATCCCATGAAGCGGCAACGGTGGAGAATCTTAAAGCCGGGCAATTTGGTATCGACGATAAAAGCCGAGATTTGTTTGCGCTCTTTGCCCCGCACCATGATTGGCGGAGTCTGCGCCATGACGACGATGTAATCCGCAATCACGCTATTGGTGCACCAGAGTTTGATGCCGTTGATCAAATAGTAATCGCCGTTTTCAATCGGCGTGGCAGTGGTGGAGAGCTTGGCGGGATCGGAGCCCACTTCTGGCTCTGTTAATCCAAATGCGGAGACCGCACCCTTTGCCAATTTCGGGAGATATTTCTTTTTTTGTTCTTCGGTGCCGAACAGCAAAAGCGGTTGCGGCACGCCAATGCTTTGGTGCGCCGACAAGAGGGCTGCCGAGCTGGCGCAATGGCTCATGACGACCGAAAGGGCTCGCAGGTAATTGATTTGGCTAAGCCCCATGCCACCGTATTGGGTGGGGATCTTAAGGCCGAATAATCCTAATTCCGCCATGCCCTTCATTACCGCGTCGGGAATTTGGCCCGTGCGATCGATTTCATCGGCGTCGACTTTTTCAGTAAAATACTTTTGTACCTTGGCGACGTACGCATCGCCGATGCGTTTGTCTTCTGCCTCTTGCAGAGGGTAGGGCAGTAGGTATTCAAACCGCGTCTTGCCCATGAAGAGATCCGCTAAGAAACTGGGGTGCTCCCATTGATCTTCGCGAGAGTCTTCCGCAACTTGGAGAGATTGTACTTCTTCTGAACTTCGATTTTTGTCGTCAATAAAAGTAGTCGCCATGGAGGAAAAGGTTATCGGCCTTGCCAAGGGAACTCAACGTGATTCTACTAGTCAGGTGAGCTCCCCTAAATCTGCAACCGTGACCCCAGCAGCAAATCCCGTTTCAGAGACCAGCACTTTAGTTTTGATCCAATTTTTGTTTGGATTTAGTTACGTTTCTTCCAAAGTCATGGTCTCCGTGCTGCCCGCGATGGTGTGGGTTTGTTTACGGACATGGCTTACCGCGTTAGGCGTTTCGCTTCTCGCCTTTGTTTTGCGCGGCAAGCCGCCAAGAGTGAGCAGAGGCGATTGGTTGCCGCTCATGGGACTGGGATTTGTCGGCGCGTCTTTCAACCAAATCACTTTTCTTCTGGGGCTTCAGCGCACGACCGCCGCCAATAGCGCGGTATTAAGCTGCCTGATTCCTGTTTTTACCCTCCTATTTTCTATCCTTTTGCGCCGGGAGAAATGGTCTCTGCGTATTGGAGTTAGTTTTGCTTTTGCATTTTTAGGTTCGCTAATCGTAGTCGATATTACCAATTACAGCCTCGCTGCGACTTCGATGGTTGGGGATGTTTTGGTTATTTTTAATGCGTTAAGCTACGGCGCCTTTCTGGCGTTTGGCGGGGATTTTTTGCGTCGCTATGATCGGCTGTGGGCCACGGCGTATTTGTTTTTCGTTGGCAGCTTTTACGTCGGCATTTTTTCGATTCCGGAGTGGCAGGTAGTGGCTTGGCCCGCGTTTGATGGCTGGCTGTGGAGTCACGCCGTCTACGCCGTTTTAGGTGCAGTGTTAATTCCCTATATTTTGATTAATTCGGTTTTGGTGCGGGTGGCTCCTTCCAAGGTCGCCGTGTTTGTATTTCTTCAGCCCGTGGTCGCGGGCATTTCGGGTTGGTTTATCTTGGGCACGCCGCTCACCATTCGCTGGGCCGTGGGATCGGTCTTGGTATTTGGTGGGGTGATCTTGTCTTACTTAGGTTCTTTTCGGGCTGCGGCTCGCAACATTTCGGTCACCCACAAAGACGCCATTTTTAAAGAATAAGCGTCGACGGGAAGTGGCTGTTCCGAGTGCAGAATAGAGCGTAATCCCGGCAACGATCGCCACACCTCATCTCGCACATAAGTTCCAGTCGCAACGCCGCGCTGTAAGCCGTGAGTCAGCTTCTGCAAACCGGCAAAGAACTTCTGGTCTTCTCGACTCAAAGATGGCGATACGGCAGCCAGTCCAAAAACCTGCTCCAACCACTCCAGCGTCACTCGCGTGAAAAGCCTGGGGGCGGAATGAAAAACGATGGTTTGGTCGGGCGTATCGCTGGAGAAGAAACGGATATCGACGCTAGGAAGGCCCATGCCCATTACTGTGCCGCCGTATGTTCCCAGCGATGCCAGCGCAATATCGAACATTTCCTTTTTCTTGTCAGGACTGCGCGCAAAATCAGACCACGCAATAACAGCAGGAACCAAGGCCTCGTTCTCCACGCGCGAGCGGACGCCTTTAAGCTTTTCTTTAAGAGCGATTAACTGCGTGGAGACTGGTTTACTCGTCCACTCCTTCACTATGGCCCGATAAGACACCGGCTTTTTAGGCTGCGGCTTTGCTTCCATCGACCGCTGCTGCAAGATTTGAGTAAAGAGTGTTGGGCCTTGCGACTGCAAAATCCCCCTAAGCACAGTGCTTCGATCGAGAAAGTTCTTCCTAAAATGGCTGAGTGAGTTGGACACTTCTGACGTTGTACTGCTATGAGTAGCAAATGAAAACTCCCCCCAAATTTACTTTGTGTTTAATTCCCGGCGGGCCTGGTTTGGGAGTTGCTTCATTGGGTTCTTGCGCTGTTCTTAACCAAGACTTCGATACGGTATTACTGGAGCCTTTAACTGGTAACGTAACTTTTGCGCAAGTTGTCGAGGATCTCGAGCGGCAAATCGAGGGCTTGGGCCGGAGCGTGATTTTGGTCGGGCATTCGTTTGGATCGCTTTATTCGACTGCGTTGGTAACGAGAGGACGCATTCCCGTTCAGGGTTGGGTGGGAATGTGCATGTGCACGACCGCCAAAGGTTGGGGCTTATTTGAAGCTCGGACGCTATCGCTGAGCACCCCGGATAGAATGGTTGCCCAAACCGCTTTTTATTCTAATCCCGCAGATCTGAATTTCCGCAGCTGGTTAAAAACCTTGGCCCCGATTTACTTTCATTCGGCTAATCGCGAGCTAGGCGTCAAAATGTTCGATTCCGTTCCCGTTTCGGCGCCGGCATTCTTGTCTGTCCTCCAAAGCATGGGCCCCA
>JALHPX010000139.1 GCA_022842225.1 bacterium | reverse complement strand
AATCGCCCCTGGCACGACCCGTGCACTTTAACCTCGTACTAATTGCATTTTTGACGACGAGGAAACCACCCGATGAATCCAAGATTAGCATTTGCAACCCTGCTCTCCTTACTGCCAAGCGCGCTTTGGGCAGACGCACCGAATTGGCAGGCGAAGATGAATTCTTTGGGCAATACTGTCAGCGAGCTTTTACCGGAGCTGGTTTCAAAACAGGGAAATCCCGAGACGATCGAGAAAGGTGCGAAGGCCCTGTCGGAGCTTTCCCACGATTTAAAAGTGGGGCACGACAAGCAAAAACTAGTTCCCGCTGCGGATAACGATCCCACGATTGGTTTTCTCGCGGACCAATTTTCCACCCAAACCCGCCGCGCTTATTCCGCGATTAAACAAGGGCAAATCGAGTATGGAAAAGATTTGCTCCGCAGCGTGACGTCGTACTGTATCGCGTGTCACGCCAGGCATGACAACGGGCCTGCGTTTACCGCCGTCCCTTCCACCGAGAAGGTGAACCGTCTTAGCAAGGAAGAAAAGGCAGCTCTGTATGTCGCGTTACGCCAATTCGATAAGGGCCTGGAGCAATACCAACAATTAGTTGCCGATCCAGAACTACTCAAAAAGCGCCCGTTTGATTGGGAACGTTACTTACGCCAGGCACTCGCCATTGCAGTAAGAGTGAAAAATGATCCCAAACTTGCCTCCACGCTAATCGCGACTGCGCTCCAATCACCAGACCTTCCCGTCTTTCAGCAGACAAAACTCACGCAGTGGCAAAAAGCGGTTGATTCATGGAAAAAAGAACCCGCACTAAAGGTGAATACCGAAGTCGGGCTCACACTGGAAATGCGAAGACTTTTCCGAGATGCAAATATGGGGCAGCAGAGGATGCTGGATGACCATTCAGCCGAAATTCAGTTTTTGCGTGCGTCGGGAGCTGCTCACGACGTGCTTCGCGTTGCCCGGGATCCCAAGACGGTTGCCGAGGCTTTAATGGTTGCTGGAAAATCTTACGAATCCTTGAGCAACCCGCTGTTCTGGCCGATGGAGGAGTTTTTCTACGAAGCGTGCATTCGACAGCTGCCTCATTCCAATCTCGCTCAGGAATGTTATTCAAGTTACGTGAAGTCCGTTTATTTTGGCTACACCGGAAGCGCGGGAACTGACATTCCGGAAGACGTGCGAAAGCTTTTAAGTCGACTGGGTGCTCTGGCTGCTCCGCCGCGGCCCAAGCCTAAAGGCTAATTAAGCCGGCGGAATTTTCTCCACAGTCGATAAGTTCTTCTTCTAGAGCGTCGCTCGGGCTTACAAAGCCATACTCGCGCTCTTTTCGATAGAGCGTTCGACGATTGATTCCCAGAATCTGTGCGGCCTTATCTTTTCTGCCCGCGGTTTTATTGAGAACAATGCGGAGATACCTCTCTTCAAGCTGCGTAAGAGTGGGAAAGTCGGAGGTGAGACCCTTGAAGGTTTGTTCGGCGTTGCCGATGTCTGGATCCGGTAAATCGGTATCCTCGATAACGGTGCCACGTGCCAACACGACGGCTCGCTCGACGATATTCTCAAGTTCCCGCACGTTGCCCTGCCAGCGGAATCGCAAAAGTTTTGACAGCGCCTCTTTACTAAAACTCCTGACTCGGGCGGTTCCGCCGGTGCCATTAGCCGCCGCATACTTATTGAGAAAGTGCTCGGCTAAGAGCGGAATATCTTCAGGACGTTCCCGCAGAGGGGGAATATGAATGGGAATCACGCTTAGACGATAAAACAGATCTTCTCGAAAAGTTCCGCCCGTGATTCCCGCCTTTAGGTCTTTGTGTGTGGCGGCAATGATACGTACGTCGACATCCGTAAAAGTGTTGGAGCCAACGGGACGAATCTTTCTTTCCTGCAACACGCGTAGAAGCTTCGCCTGAAGCGACGGACTCATGTCGCCGATTTCGTCGAGAAACAGCGTGCCTCCACTTGCCTCCTCGATAAGGCCTTTTTTTATGCCAGTGGCTCCGGTGAAAGAGCCCTTAGCGTGACCGAATAACTCGCTTTCTAAAAGCGCTTCGGGAATGGCGGTGCAGTTAATCGCAATAAAAGGATTTTTGGCGCGTGGACCCAGCGAGTGAATCGCCCGAGCGATGACTTCCTTACCAGTACCGCTCTCCCCTTGAATCAGCACGTTGGCAGTGGAAGGCGCAACACGCTCCACCAGGTCAAACACACTACGCATGCCCGCGCTCTTGCCGATAATATCTTTGAGAGACCAACCTTGCTTGAGCTCTTTCCGAAGCAGCTGGAGGTCGAGTGAAAGCGAACGCTTCTCTAAAGCCCGTTCCACATGCAGACTTACCTCACTCAATTTAAATGGCTTCACCAGGTAGTGAAACGCGCCCTTTCGAGTGGCATCAATCGCCGTATCGATGCTGGTATTTCCCGTGATCAGAATAACGGGAATCTCCGGCATTTCTTCTTTTAAGGTGGTTAGAAACTGCATCCCGTCCATCTGCGCCATTCCGATGTCGGAGATCACCAGGTCGAATGGTCGGCCAGAGCTTTCAAGCGATTGTTCCCGTAACAGCCCGAGCGCTTCGACTGCGGACGACAGGCAAGTCACCAGGTACCCTTCCTTGCTTAGAAAATCCTGCAAAAGCATTCGTATATTGGCGTCGTCATCGACCGCGAGAATCCGACCTCTGCTATTAGCCACTTGGTACCTCGTTCCTTTATGGGACTCTATGTCCCAATTGAGCCAAATTGTCCAACAGAGACTCCCCCCCTGCTGCTCTGCTGTGCCATTTCAGCTCGAAGCGCGGATAACAGCATCCTTCGTGCCAAGGCACCAACTTTGCAAAAGCATGGGGGAGAATGAAAACTACCGACCTAAAATCGGCTCTGTCGAACGTGGACTCCGAGCAACGCGTGTTTGTTCACGGCGGCGCGGCCACCCCTACTTTGCTGCTGCAAGAGCTCCTCTCCCAGAGAGACCGGTTTCGGAACGTTGAGTTGATGCACCTCCACACGCTGGGAGATGCTGCGTACGCGGAGCCAGAGTATGCAAAGCACTTTCGTGTAACCAATCTATTTGTGGGACGTAATATCCGCAGGCATGTGGGCCGGGCGAATATTGACTACCTGCCCTGTTTTCTGTCGGAAATTCCCGGCTTGTTTCGCTCGCGAACGCTTCCGCTTGATGTGGCGCTGATTCAAGTTTCGCCACCCGACAAACATGGCTATTGCAGCTTGGGAGTCAGCGTCGACGTCGCCCTAGCGGCAGTTCAAAACGCCAAGACGGTCATTGCGCAGATTAATAGAAATATGCCCAGAGTACATGGCGAGGGCTTTATCTCCACTCGGCAAATCGATTTCGCAGTCGAAGCAGACACCGCCTTGCCGGAAGAAGAACCCCATGTTCAAACCCCAGAAGAAAATAAAATCGGACAACTGGTCGCGACTTTTGTCGACGATGGCTCCACATTACAAATGGGCATAGGCGCGGTTCCCAATGCCATCTTGTCCTGCCTTCGCGACCGAAAGCACCTCGGCATTCACACCGAGACCTGGTCGGATAGCGCGTTGGATCTCATCGAAGCCGGTGCCGTGGACAATTCAAGAAAAACAATCATCCCCGGTAAGACTGTTTCATCTTTTCTTATCGGCACTCAGCGACTCTACGATTTTGTCGACGATAACCCTTCCGTCGTTCAACTCGATACGGCTTTTGTAAACCGGCCCGAGGTGATTGCTGCGAACCCTAAAGTAATTGCGATCAATTCGGCAGTAGAAGTCGATCTGACAGGACAAGTTTGCGCGGACTCAATTGGGGCGCGCATTATTTCTGGAGTGGGCGGGCAAATGGATTTTATCCGCGGCGCAGCTCAGTCGGCCGGCGGAAAAGCGATTATTGCCATCACCAGCCGTACAAAAAAGGGCAGCTCTCGCCTGGTGCCGGCACTTCGACAAGGAGCTGGTGTGGTCACCACGCGTGCTCATGTTCATTTTATTGTCACCGAATACGGCGTGGCAGACGTTTGGGGAAAAACTCTGCGAGAGCGCGCCAAGGCGCTCATAGAAATTGCTCATCCGGAAGATCGCGCCGCACTTGAAAAGGCATGGGGAGATTTATGCAATCAATGACCAGGTTGCTTGTAGTTGAGGATGACGCTGCGATGAATATGATCCTGCGAGATTTCCTCCATAACCAGGGCTATTCCGTGATCACAGCCACGTCCGTCCATGGAGCGCTGAGGTCATTAGAATCGATTGATGCAGACAAGCTCCCGGCGATGGTTTTATCCGACGTCCGATTAGGCTCTCTTACTGGTTTTGATCTCTGTAGAAAAATTCTCCTGGATTACCCAGAAATCCCCGTCGTCCTTTTCAGCGTCTTTGATCAATTAGAGACAGAGGCTTTGAAGAGCGGCGCCAGACGATTTCTTAAGAAGCCCTTTGCATTGGAAATTTTAGCCGCACTTTTGAATGAGGAACTAAATCCATGAGAACCATGAAAGCCGCAGTTTTCGTCGAGCCGGGCCGAATTGCTCTGCGGGAAAAACCCATCCCAGAAGTGGGAGCGACGGATGCCCTGATAAGGGTCACGACGACAACCATCTGTGGCACGGATGTACACATTCTCAAAGGTGAGTACCCCGTAAAGCCAGGTCTTACCATCGGACATGAGCCGGTGGGCATCATCGAAAAGCTAGGCTCCGCCGTGAAGGGCTATTCGGAAGGTGAAAGGGTAATTGCAGGAGCCATTACCCCATGTGGTCAATGCGGCTCTTGTCTGCAAGGAAATCATTCTCAGTGCGGAGGCAAAGCTATTGGAGGATGGCGTTTTGGCAACACCATCGATGGTTGCCAGGCGGAGTATGTCCTTGTTCCAAATGCGATGGCGAATTTGGCAAAAGTTCCCAACGAGCTGTCGGATGAAGAAGTGCTCATGTGCCCGGACATAATGAGCACCGGTTTCAGTGGTGCGGAGAGCGGAAATATTCGCATCGGCGATACCGTCGCAATATTTGCGCAAGGACCAATAGGCCTTTGCGCCACCGCGGGCGCGCGTCTGCGGGGTGCAAGCAAAATCATTACCGTCGACAGTATTGATACGCGACTCGAGATCTCCAAGCGCATGGGCGCAGACGTCGGGATTAATTTTAAGAACAGCAATCCGATCGAAAAGATAATGGAACTAACCGGCGGCCTGGGAGTAGACGTGGCGATCGAAGCGCTTGGAACCCAACAAACTTTTGAATCCTGTCTCAGAGTGATTCGACCAGGCGGCGTTCTGTCGAGTTTGGGAGTGTACTCGGGGAAATTATCTCTCCCGCTGGACGCTTTTGCTGCGGGTCTCGGAGATCACCATATCGTCACTACCCTTTGCCCGGGCGGCAAAGAGCGGATGCGAAGGCTCATGTCGGTCGTTGGGTCGCGACGCTTGGATCTGAAGCCCCTAGTCACACACCGATTTGCTCTAGACGATATTGAAAAGGCCTACGACCTTTTTGCGAATCAACGAGACGGCGTTTTAAAGGTAGCGATCACCCCATGAAAATCAATAAATCAAAATGGCTCTTGGCCGCAGTTCTAGTCACCACGGCAGCGACGGCTGGTTTGGAATCGGAAGAAGAATTACGTGCAATTGAAAAAGCACACTCCGCCGTCACCCAGATTGTTGCCGACTTCCGACGTTCGCTCTCAGTAGCTACGAAAGGGGAGTTAAAAAAGGCACTTCCCGGATGCCGAGTAAAGAACTTGAATTTCGATGAGATGAAAGTGGGTAGAACAAGCCACCGCTTGAGGAATCCAGACAACGCGCCACCCGAATGGACAAAGCCCTACCTAAACAAGTTTTCCCAGGCGAAACCCTCGGAAATTCCTAAGCACGTGCTGACTAAAATAAGTCCGCATCGCTATGGCTATATCGAACCGATTTTTGTCGAACCCATTTGCCTCAATTGCCATGGTCGCGGAGTAGAGAAAGATGTCCAGCAAGCCATTCGGGAAACTTATCCGAAGGACCAAGCGCTTAACTTCGATGTCGGAGATTTCCGAGGCATTTTGTGGCTGGAGATAAAAGACCAGTGACCAGGTATCAGAACTTAAGCCAGTAACTTGCGTTGGCACCGAGCTTAAACTGATTCCAGCCGGGCACCGTCCCGGTAACGTAGTACTGAGTCTCTGGAAGCGACATCTGAAGAGCCATCACCATAAAGAATCTCGGATCGTTTGGATTGGAACGTTCCTGGGCGATTTCCACAGCAGACTGAATTTTTGCGCAGCTATCGCCTTTGGAGACAAGATTGCGACCGAAGCCTGGCGTCGTGTGATGGCAAGTGGCCCAGAGAAGCTCGCCACCGAAAGTTTCGCGAAGTTCCGCGCGCCAATCCCGACAAGTTTCAACAAACGAGTTGTGGGCATTTTCGAGAGCGGTCAGCGCACTCTGTTTTTCGATGGGAAAGCTCTTGCCCTCCAGCCTTTCAGAAACTCCCTCGTAGCTTCCACCATATCGGACAAGCGTGCGAGAAACGGACCTTGCCTGAAAACCCGAGACTTCAACCGGGGACTGTTGGTTGTTCTCGCAGACAGAGTAAGTCATTGGAACGATTTCAGGCGTGCCACAAGTCGGGCGCAAAGCTCCAGAAGCTTCCGAATACTCTTTGAAAGCTGCGCACTCCTTCTCCCAGTTTACTTGTGCTTTGGCTTGCGTGTCCGCAACAGCACCGTAGATGTTCTCCTCAAACATTAAGTAAGGAGACTTCGGCTTACTTCCCTGGGGTGCTGTGAGTTCCCCTTTTACCGAGAGGGTTCCTTTAAATTCGACCGGCTCTCCGAAGACAGCTCCGCTGGCTACGACTAACGAAAGACTGAGGATTCTTTTTAAGCACATTTTGCACCCGTTTCTTGGCGGAACTACCCTAGGGGCAAAGAAAATGCACTGAAATTCAAACGGACGCCGATAACTGTTCAAAACCCAGAATGACGGTCCATCCGAGACAGCGCTCGCATCCTTGCTCTCCAACCTATCCGGTCAAAGTTTCACGAGGTAGAATGAATTTGTGCGGATTTTATCGACAAAGAACATACTCTTAATATCAATATTTTTCCTATGTGCCGCTGGTCCTCAAGACAAGAACCCCAGTGAAAATAAATTCCGACCAAATATAAATGCGTTGGATTGTCCAAAGTTTTTCGCCCTGCTTGACACGGTCAAACGAGAAGAACTTGAAGACACTTGGATAGATTCGTTTTCTGTGGCGCAAAATGAAAAACGGATAATTCGTCGTAACGAGCTCTTGGTAAAGGCTTACCACGGCCTTGTTAGTCATTTGGTTTCCAGCATACCGGAGCTGAAGAATACTTCCGTTTACGTCTATCCAATGTCCGGGCCAGATATTCTTTGGCAGGAATTTGGACCGGTGTACTCAGTTAACCGCGATCCCAAAGACATTGATATTGGGCGAAAGCTCTTGGCAACTGCCGGAATACCAAGCGATCACGTACAAGCTGCCCCATCTAGATTGGTCCAGGATCCGAGAGTAATGGAGGACTTGCGAAATGATCATCGCAAACCCAAAACCCTGGTTCTTAAGAAATTTTCTCTCTTTTCCGAAACGCTCGGTCCTGACGCGCGGACCAAGCTACTGAGCGATTACCTCGAGAAAGTTGATACTGTTCTAATTCTCGACTCTGAAGATGCCGAAGCCTTTTCTTCACAAATTTTAAACGCTGGGTTTGTCGCCAAAAACGACATTAATCTTTACTCCGGAAACCCCCTTATCGTTGGAGCGGCAATAGAGGGTGGGGGGCACAAGTCGATGATGATACCAGACCGAGTCATGCTCCTTACCAGAAGTTCGGTTCGCAAATGAATGAGAGCTCGTAACTAAATACCGTGGAC
>JALHPX010000138.1 GCA_022842225.1 bacterium | reverse complement strand
GGTAAGTTGCGGTCGCACTCACCGCGGCTGTTCCAATAGAAAACGCACCTCGCATTTCAGAGGGCGTCATATCCTTAGCAATAGACAATCCTTCTTTAAGGAGTTCTTTTCCCAGGATGGCGATGAAGTCTTTTTTTTGATCGAATTGCTCGCCGCGCTTCCACTTGTCTATAGATTGCCGAGCATAAATAACCGCAGCATCACGAACCGCGCCGGCTTTTCGATAGTCACCGGTATCAACAAACATTCGTTCATACCCGCGAAGAGCGACAGTGACTTCTGGGTGTTTGCCCAACTCCCGCAGGAGCGCCTGATCATGAACAACCCCAAATAGATTACGAGGAGATGGGTCCCCCAACAACGGAGGAAGGATAGATTCCTCCTCGACCTTACCAAACCCGGGTTTCTGCACTGTTTCTAAGGGAACTGTCCGGGCTTCAAAATCAAGCGGGTAAGGGCCAATGATAATTCCGCTTTCAGGTTCCTGAGAAATCTGCTCAGCAAAAACTTGAAAAGAAAGCAGGCCCACAACAGCGAGGCACCAAAGCCGATTTTTCATAGCTCCCCTTTGTTTTCCAGGCGCCGGGTTCGAAGATCACTATGTCACGCGTCAAATAGCTAAAACAAGCATTTCGAACACGCATTGCATTTGGTTGAGCGATTCAATCGAGATAACAGAGGATGGAAGCTCGATCGGAGCAGGAGAAGAATTGTTATTACAAATACTTGGCGGGCCACTGCCTTAGAGCGCTGCCTGTCCCGGACGGTAACACTTTTCTAGTTACCCACATTCCTTCATGCTTTTCTCAGCGCTTCCTCATACGAACATCCGGGTAACTTTTCTTGTTTAGTCGGAAGAAGACCCACAGCTCGAATCACTCCCGCAACTAGAATCGCTCCCCCAGCTGGAATCAGATCCAGAATCACCGCAGGAATCAGAATCGGAACTCGGGTCACAGTTTCTATCTCCGGAGGAATCCGAATTCGATTCCGCGTTCGAACCATCCGAAGAAGCCAGCCATGTTGACGAATTCGTATCAGAATTGTGCGTACTATAAATGTTGTTATGAGTAGGCGTATCCACTCTTCGGGCTTCGGCCATTCTGCGGTTTGCACAAGCCGCAGAACAGTAGGGAAGAAACGGACTTTTTCCGTCGATAGGCACAGCCACTTTGCAACTGGGGCACACAAGTTCAATCATGCGGGCCCTTCTGCCACAAACATTTTGGCTTGTACACTTAGCGCTTCGTTACCGATTTTCTTTCAGTCGCATTGACCCGTCTCGACAAGCATGGCCAGCTTCATCGCCGCATCGGTTTTGTCGTCATATAGGCCTACCGCTGCAAAACCCTTAAATACTTGGAAAACCGCGGCATCGGTACCAGGGTTGCTCACATTTGCCCTGCATAGACTTGTTGAATCGAGGCGCGCTCCAGACGACGAGAGTCTGGCCAAGGTCGAAACCTTCAGCTTTCGCTCTGCCGGCCCATAGGGGCCGAAGGCGATTTCGCCGTCCACCGTGATATAGCCGTAGGAGCTAGCGAGCCTTGTGTTGTCGTCAGAGCAGAATCCCGCAAGGGTCAGACTTTCAAGGTACTCCTGTCGCTTTATACTGTTAGGTTCATAGACGACCTTCACATACTGATCGAGCACAATCCAGTCGGTGTTGGTCGTACCGCAGCGACTTGCCGCCGAAGCAGAGTTACCCATTGCAGCTGTGAGAGCCAAAGTCAGTGTCATCGCGCGTAACATTTTTTCCTCCGGTCTGATCCGCCAAAATGGCAGGCATCAATTAGAGGTAGAGCAAAGCGGATGCCAGGGGATTTGAGCTACGAAGGCACCGGGAACTTTGATCAGAATCAAGAACGAGACTCGTTCGGTATCAACTGTGATCGATCAGCTGGGCAGAATAGCGAGGGAGCTTTGGGACCGCCCGCGCCAGCCTATTTGCAGGATCGGTTTACTTGCAGGAGTTGGCCATGGGCCGAATAGCCGTCAAAGGCTTGGCTTACGATTATCCTGAAAACGCCATCCGAAGCGCAGAGGTCCTCTAGCGAGAGGCTCATCACATTTCCCCGACAGACGCGATTCAGACTCGCCTTCCAGGCATCAGCGGCGGCAGCCCCTTCGGAAGTTGTTTCCCATACCCCACCGGCACAAGTATCAGCGGATTCATTTTCCATGAATCGATTCACTTTTCCGGAGCTGAGAGAGATCTCCTCGATGGTTCGCAACTGTGTCGTGGCAATGAGGTTCCCCTTTCGCACCGACGACACGGATTCGAAGACGTGCGGTGAATCTACGTTCACCGCTTCGATTTGGCCGCCCTTTGTCCGAAAGAGAGAACGGCCCCCGACGGGTTGAGCGGGCTGCGTAAAATAAATCCAACCGTCGTCTCCGGTGGCCAAATTTTTACTCGCACCTAAGGGCGACTCCAAAGCCGTAACGGAGAGATTGATTGGACCGCTGTCGCCATTACCCGCTACCGGCGAAAGGGCAAATGTCCCATTTGTCTGGGGGGACAAAAGCAAAATGCGAGTGGTGCCGGGTTGAGGCACCACTAGTGCCACGACGTTTTGCCCAAGCATTCCCAGCGAAGTCGGAGAATCGAGGTACACGCTACTTGCATCCAAAGCGCTAGATGCTGTTTCCGGCGAACTAGTCGGCGGAATGCCTTTTCCTGCAATGGTGGTGATCCTCCCGTTTGGTGCTACTCGGTGGATCACGTGATTATCTGTGCTGGCCAAATACACGGAGTCGTCAGGAGCGACGGTAAATGCAGCGATGCCATCAAGAATTACTTCGCTAGCCACTTGTCCGTTGAATAAAACCGGAGCGGCTGTAGTCCTGGGAGCGCCACCGGCAATTACCGTGACCCGAAGAACGCCGCGATCCGCTTGGGGATCCAATCGCAGCACTCGTCCTGGAAATTTTTCGAGCACCCAAATTCTGCCGCGAGAATCGACGTGGGCGGCGGAGATCGTGACGAGGTCCGGTAGATTACTGGACTGTTCGTCCTGTGCGCCCGAAGGGAATAGAAGATCTCCGTTGGCGTAGGTCCGAATTAGGCCACCCGCCAATGTGCGCACTCGATCGGGGGCGCCAGAGTCGGTGGTAGACACTTCAAGAATATGCCCTTTGCCGAGGAAGCTTGGGTAGCCACGAACTCCCAATAGGAGTTTCTTCGAAGCGGAGGAAAAGCTCAGAGAAATAGGTGTAAGCGGCACTGTGCTTGAGGTGGTAGTGAGTCGAAATCCAAACTGACTAGAAGCGGGAAGCGATGCGCCAACTGCTGGAACAAGCCCCGACGAACTACCCAGAAAATGCGTCGCTAAACCTGTTTTGGGATCCCAGCGGATCAAGTTTTTCGCTCCCATATAGTTCGCGAGCACTAGGCTGCCATCGCCGAGCGAGGTGATTCCAACCGGAGCGTCGAGCGGAGTGCCCACTGCTAAAGTCGCCGCACCTGTCGGTGAAACCTTGAATAACGAGCTGGCCGCTGTCAGCGCTACATAAACTTCTCCACTCGCTGCGGCGATTCCTCCCGAGCGGAAGTTTTTCCATCCCTGCATCGGATAGTCTTGCCCGATCAGAGACTCCTCTAGAGGGGAAACTCCTCGAATGGGTACTGAGCTGAGGGTCTGCGATGCCAAATCAATCTTCAACAGCGAAGGTCGCGCCAGCGGAACATCCAGTGCGTAAAGACTGCTCTTATCCAGAGCGACGGCAGAAAGGCGGGAGATTGCAGTCGGAAAAGATTTTCGAATGGTAATTTCCCCGTCGGTAGAAGCCTCCACCCAATAGAGAGTTATCGCACGCGAGTTCAGGCTGTTCGCGTAAAACGATTGGTACAAAATACCCACTCGATCTAAATCCGGTGTCGATCCTTCTCGGCAATAGATAGCAGGCTTCTCTCCTAGAAAAATCTTTTGCAACGAAGGTTGGCTCGGATCCGTCGGATACTTACCCAAGTAATTTCCGGCGAAGAGGGAGTATTCGTACTCCTCTGCCTTCTTTACTGCGCGGTATACGACATATCGACCAGCGATATATATGCGGCCCCGCATTTCACAAATTGCAGAGGCTTGGGAAATATTAAAATCGATGTTTGTGTTGCTGAGGGATCTTTGAATGCTCTGAAATCCCCAGGGTTCCGATGTTCCTGGCAATTGGAATTTTCCGGCTTCCACGGGGAGGCGACCGTAGGTACGAATCGAGTAGGGCAGAGTAAATACATCCGCATTCCGAGTCTTACTCCCGCCTCTCCAGGTTAATTCGGCCATCACTTCCACTTTTGTCAGCACTGGCGCGCTCAGGGCAACTCGAAAGGCTAGGGTCAGGCCATCTTCGGATTCGATGAGAGAGGTTATGATTACGTCTGCTCCGGAGAGAGACTTTGGATCACTCCACTGAACCTTTTGCACTCCATCGGGCAACTTGGACAATGGCTTATCGCCCTCTGGTGTGCGGTCCACAAGCGCACATTTCACCGCCTCCGAATCGTCGTTAGCGGTGCCCATTCTTTGACAGAGAGGAACAATGTAACGGTTGGTTCCAACCACGATGCTGCCTTCGCCCGCGTCGGTAGCGGATTGTCGGCCTAGGCAGCCCGAAAGACATGGCAAGGTGCCAAGTAGCAAAAATGTAGCGAGTCGCCGTTTCATGCTGAGTAGCGAAAATTTTATCAGCCAATTGTGTGCCAAAAGTGCTCGGATTGTGAGGCCGCCATAACAATTCACCGGGCCTGAAACCGCTGAATTAGCTGGTTATTTCGGCCGATAAGAAACAGATGGATTCACCTCTCCATAATCGCCGTCGTTGGTACGAGCTGGCGCCACTGCCACGGCGGTGGGGTGTGCTAGGTGCTTTGGGGGTGGGTCTGCTTTGGACCGTCATCAATCAATCCCCTCTCGGTCGTTGGCTCAACGACGATATTGGCATACCGCTATCCTTCCAGTTTCGAACTTTTGTCGGTGCGGATCCTGGGCTCGATCCGCGTTTGCGAGTATGGGTCTTGGGCGAATCGAGTTTGGGTAAATTGGGAAAAAACGATCTCACGTTGGAGCAGTGGAGCCGACTTTTTGCACGTCTCTCCTCTTCTCATCCACGCGCCATCTTCGTCGATAAAATGTTTTCTCTTAAGCCCGATTCCGAAGCGGCAGCCGCGCAGTTTGTAAACCGGCTCAAGCAAATTTCCACCCCGATTGTCGTCGGTTCTCAAGTCATCAGTCTTCCCGTTGACGGAAGAGTGCCTTTGCCATGGGACCATCCCTCCCTGCAATTATCTCAATGGTCCAAAGATCTGGTTTTGCCGACCCAAGTTCCGCAGCGGAGGGGAGCGGTATACGGTCCACACCCCTCGCTGCTTCCTGCTTTTTCCCGCGTCTCCCACATGATGTTTTTGCCGGGGGGCTATGTGGAGCCTCTTTTACAGTTGAATGATTCGAACATGGTGGCATTCCCGCCCTGGAGTTTGGCTCGCGACGTGAAGGCGGATTCGTCGGGAATATTTTTAGACGGACATCGTTTGCCCTTAAATGCAGCGGGGCGAATGCTCGTGAATCTCAGCGCTCTTACGAAGTATCGACCGCGTCTAAATTCTCTGGGCGACCTTGTGGAACAAGTCGACAAGGGCGAAGCCATCGACCTACCCCCCGATTCTATCGTCGTAATTTTGACGTCCTATGCGGCTGGTGAGCATAGCCATTTCTCCACGCCCATAGGGCCTACCATCCCCGCTCTGCTCCACCTGGCGTTGATCCAAAGTCTCGTGACGGGCCACTGGCTCGGAGAAATCCCGTTTGGCTTGGTCGTTATTTTGTCTTTTGCCATGATTGCAGTCGGTTTGATGATTTTCTCGCCTGCACGCTTGGCACCCTATTGCCTGACAGCCGGAGCGTTCATCGCTCCCATTTTGGGCCTACTGCTCTTTGTCTATGCGGATACAACTTCTCCCTGGGTCAGCTCTTTGGGTGCCTACCTTTCTACCGTCGCAATTTGGAAGACAGTCCAATGGCGGCGACGAAGCCGGACTTACCAAGCACTGATCGATCGCTTCGAGGGATTGCTTCCGCCTGACAAACTAAAAGCTCTTGGCGGAGAGAAGGGCCGAAGCTTCCTCCAACCTAGAGCCGAAGTAGTTAGCGTTCTTTTTCTCGATATAGTGGGTTTCTCGGCTATCGCCGAGCGCCTTCCCCCTGAGGAAGTTTTTTCCCTGCTGCGAGCTCTCTTTCAGGAAATTTCCCTCGTGGTACATAAGTGGGGAGGAATCATCGACAAGACTTTGGGTGACGGTTTGCTTGCGTACTTCGGTGTCGGCGATCCGCCAGCAGGTCTCTCAGGAACTCACGCTGATTGGGCGTTGGGCTGCGCTCAAGAAATCCAAAGAATGAATGCTGAAAGAGTTGCTGCGGCGCCAGAAGGACAGGTGGCATTTCCATTTCGGATTGGCATTAATAGTTCCGGAGTGGTGTTGGGGGATTTGGGCGAATTTCGTCGAGTGGACTTTACCTTGATCGGACACGGGGTGAATCTAGCCAAGCGTTTTGAATCGGCGTGTGAGCCCTTCCGCATTTTGATGGGCACGACCACGCATGTTTTGCTGACGAGACCCGAACACCTGAGTTTATTCTCCCCCGTGAGGTGCATTCCAATTAAGGGACAAGCGCCCCTTGAAGTCAGAGAAGTAGATCCGCTCAGGTCATTCCCCGATTTATCAGCGCGCGCCGGAGCTGTTTATCGAAAGTATGCTCGTCTAAAAAGAATCGATACTCGGATTCCGGTCCAGAAGGGCATGCTGTGGGCTCGCCTAGAGGGCATAGGAGCAGCGGAGGTCTTAAATTTCAGTCGCGGAGGGTTTAGTTTTGTGAGCAGCCAGTACCTGGGCAAAGGCCTCCTCATTACGTTGACCCTGCACCTTGGGGCCGCCGACGGTCCTTCTCTCACAGAGCATCCTTTGGTTTGTTCTGTCCGATGGGGAAGTGCTTTGGGGGACAATGCGTTTCTTCACGGCGTCAATTACGAGAACGTCAACGCCACCCAGCGCGAAGCTCTCGAAGGACAACTACTAAGGGCAGTCACTCCATTGAAGCAGGTAGTCTAATCTTCGTTCGCCTCTGTCACTTGCCATGAGCGCAAGCGTCAAGGCCTGCGGGCGTACCAGTAGGCCCAGGCAATAATCACAAATTGTAGCGGCAGCCGCGCCCAGAGCATGGTGGGCGACATCTGCAGATCTCCCATGGGGATTTGGTTGATTGCCATGTTCACATTGGCGGGGAATACGGCGATGTAGAGAGCAATCAGTCCCCAAGCGGCCGCGCGACTGAGCTTAGGAATAACCAATCCAATACCACCCAGGATTTCGAAAACCCCGCTGATATAGACGAGCGCTTCGGGCGCCGGCAGGAAAGCGGGGACGACCGGCACCAGTGCGGCGGTATGCGTGAAGTGCAGCACCCCGATAAAAACCATTAGGCCAGCTAGTAACCAACGAAGGATTTCGCGAATCATTGCTAAGAATTTTACTCTTCGTTGACCGAAACTTCCACCTCGTAAAGGATCGGAATCGTGCGATCGCGATTCACGAACTTGCTGCCCTCTACTGGAAATTGAAGCCGCTCGGAAGCTACTTCTTTCTGATAACAGGCGGATTCCACCTGCCATCCAACGCCGCGGACTTTGGCCCATAGAGCCGAAAGGTCACTCCTAGTTTTCCTTGGGCGGGCGAAGGCAGCCAATTCGATTCGCGATCTTTTCCCGGGCTTTGAGATTGGATGTAGAGATCCAATGAACCATCGGAATTGTATTTCAGCGCATCTCTATCGCCGATCGCGAAGCGATTTAGGCTGTTGGCTACTTGAAAACCAGCTTCGTCGTACATCGTGATCGACCAA
>JALHPX010000137.1 GCA_022842225.1 bacterium | reverse complement strand
AAATGCGCGGACAGAAAGTAAAACTCAAAGAGGCGGAGGCTTCCCGAACAGAAGTTCCTCCCACTCCACGAGACAACATTCCCAGCGCTATGCACACGGCGAGCGAATCCCCTGACTCGGCGGTGAATGTAAATGGAGCGGCCGGCGGTGGCATGATCGATCAAGCGCGCGATGCCATGAAATCGATGCTGCAAAAACAAAACGAACAAGAAAAGTTCATGAAAGAATTAGAGCAAGGCATGTAGAGCCCCTCCCTTCCGCGTCAGCGCCTCATGGCTGAGGTCCTCAGAGCTGGTACGCGGATTGCTACCTCTTCTCGTTGCACGTCGTTTTCGACCGAAATGAAAGCGAAATGCACTGCAGAGAGTTGCAGAAATGATCAACTTAACTATTTTCATCAGAGGAAACAGGCCATGAACAAAGATCACGTAAAAGGTGGATTCAAAGAAGTTAAAGGTAAAGTCCGTGAAGAAGTCGGTCACGCTGTGGGCGATGATTCTTCCACCATCAAAGGTATGGCCGAACAAGTCGTTGGCAAAGTGCAAAAGGGACTAGGCGATCTTAAAGACGCCGTGAAAGAAAAAGTCGATTCCGTCATTCATCCGAAACACTAAAATTTATCGAATAAAAAGCATATAGCCCGTTTCCTAAGTGGCCTCCCCGAAGAGGCCATAAGAAACGGGCTATATTTTTTGTTGAGAATCGACCAGAGAAACACTTCAGTGAAATTAGGCCGTCAAGCTGCGCGCCGTAACTTCTTCCTTCTTAGCTTCGACCGCCTTGGTCAGAGCGAAGAACTGAACGTTTAATTGGTAAACTGCATCCGAAGGGCTGTGGCTAGCATTTGCAGCCACTGCTCTCACCAGCTCTTGGATCTTAGA
Organism: bacterium; assembly: GCA_022842225.1. Lineage (GTDB taxonomy): Bacteria > Bdellovibrionota > FAC87 > UBA2466 > UBA2466 > JALHPX01. The sequence continues at coordinate 7,020 of JALHPX010000137.1, read as the reverse complement.
GCGCAGCTCGATCACTTTATCGAGTGGCAAGCTAAGAGTCAGAGACTCGAAGTCCTGAGTTTCAGCGCTTTGAGTGTAGAGCGATTGAGTTGCCAATTCGGCCATTTGCTCATGGTGAATCTTTTGAGCCATAGCATCGGTGGTGGAATCCACTTCTGCAGTCTCGTTTGCGACGAGATGGCCATCCGTCGTTTTACCGACGAATTTCAGTTTCATCAAAAGCTCAATAGAAGCTTGTGCTTCTGCATCGGTGATCGCAGGAGTCAGAGCTTGCGCAATGGCTCCAGGGTCGGCCTTCACGGCGCCTTTTTTGATCATCTCGCGAATCGCGGCATGGTACCACTCGTGGTAGTAGTCATAGAGCTCAGGAATCAAAGTCTTCACTTTGAAAAGCTCACGCAAGTACAAGAGTTTAGCTTCGAAAACTTTTTTCTTACCAGCGTTCTCGCACTGATTCGAATCGACCATATAACGGAAATATTCCGACTCATGGTTGTCCAAACGAAGGCCCTTTGCGAACTTCGCAATGGCTTCAGCACTCAGATTACGTTTTCCGTCCATCACCAACTTCAAGTAGTTGGGAGAACCGAAACCGGCGCTTTTAGAAAAGTGGCGGAACGAAAATAATGGATCGTTGATTTTTAATTGTCGGTAACGATCTTTTAAGAATTCACGGTAATCCGTGAAGTTGTAAATGTTGGAACTGATATTCACTGTTAACCCCCTCATGTGTTTCCCCTGCAGGATTACTTTGCAACGGTGTTGCCACTTACGTGCATTCAGTGAGGGTTCAGAATTCCTCGTATTCTCGTGGGTTTAGCGTATTCGGCGTGTATGTTTTATTCATGATCACACGTCGAACATGGGGTGTACGGCGTGATCCAATCTGGCTAAAGCATTGAAATCATTCACCGCGAGTTGTCTCTATTTTTGACACCGTCTAAATTTCAGTATCTAGGTCAGAGTGTCTAATTGCTAAACGAACGGTTTTTTGGGATATCGCAGACTTGCACCGAATTACAGAAATCTTGGGCGAGTTTGGGCGGGAGAAACGCTCGGTTTATTCGCTGGATAATATCCGCTTGGCGCTGGAAGCTGTGGGTAACCCCCAACTCGACCTTCAGTCCATTATCGTCGGCGGTACCAACGGCAAGGGCACCTCGTCGGTGCTGCTCACCGCTGGCCTGGTGGAAGCGGGCTTTAAGGTCCACACCTACCTATCTCCCCATCTTTACTCGCCTACTGAGCGTTTTCTAGAAAACGGCATTGCCATCTCGGAAGCCGAACTCGAACACCATCTCGAATCGCACCTGGAAATTGCTCGAAAGTTTAAGCTCTCGTACTTTGAAATCCTGACCTTGATTAGCTTTGTGAGAGCCAAGCAGGCAGGCGCTACTTTCCTGGTCCTCGAAGTGGGCTTGGGCGGCAGACTCGACGCCACCAACTTGTGCGATCCGATCGCCAGCCTCATTGCCACGGTCGATCTGGATCACCAAGAAATTCTGGGAGATACGGTAAGTAAGATCCTCGACGAGAAGCTGCAAATTGTGCGGCCCGAGGGGCTGCTCTTTACGGGAATCCAAGACGAAAGCTTGGTCCAACAGATTGAGAAATACTGCCTCCATGTGGATGCTATCCCCTACTACTCTCGCGAGCTCTCGGCGAAAGTCGTAGAGGCTGGAGTGTGGGGCCAGCGAGTTCTCATCAATGGTTACACCTTTGAGCTGTCTTGCCCAACGCGGGCAACCCTAGAAAACGCCAAGACTTCGCTACTTTTGCTACGTATTCTGTTTCCTAAAATTTCGCTCGATGTGTGGCGTGCGGGATTCCGCCGAGCGATCGTGCCTGCGCGTTTTGAGATCTTGCAGGAGTCTCCCAGAGTCATCCTCTCGGGCGATCACAATCCCCAGGCCATGGCTGAATTGCTTGCCTCGCTCGTGCAGTACAGGACCACCGGAGAACTGCACACGCTTGCGGCTTTTTCCGTCGACAAAAATTATGACGAGATGATCCCGCTTTTAAAGCAGGTATCCGATAGCTTCACTTTGTCCACCCTCTCTGGCGTGACCGTTCCCGAATCCTACGCCGCCCATGGCGTAACGCCAGGCAAGCCTTCTGAATTGGCAGTGGAGCTACTGGCTCGCTGCAAACGAGAAGACACTTTGCTTATTGCGGGTTCGCTGTATCTGGCAGGAGAGGTCCGACCGGTATGGTCAAACTCAATTCGCTTTTTGCTAAGCGATGAAGAAGTTCTTCACAGGTATTCCCTGTTACCGGATCCCGCCATTGCGGCCAAAGCTCCGAAAGCGGCAAGAGTACGAATGCCCGGTCGCGCATCCGAGGATGAGGCACGATTACCCCATCGCCCTCCCACTTCGATTCCCCATACGCCAGTAAGTCCAAATCCATAAACCGCGAAGTATTGCGCTCTGCTGAGTAGGTGCGCCCGAGATCTCTCTCGATATTTTTAAGCAGATTCAAAATCGCAGGCGGTTTCCAATCCGTCTCACCGACGGCAACTGCATTGAGGTACAGCGGATCTACCCCCTTATTGAGAGGGGGATTTTCGTACACGCGCGAAAACGCGGCACCTTCAAAGAGATCTTCCGACAACCGCGCCGCTGCTTGCTGCAAAAGCTCCATTCGATTGCCTAGATTAGAACCGAGTGCGACTGCAATTTTGGTTTTCTGTTTCATGGTCCGAAATACACCGCGCAAGAATGTGGCTTTTCTCGCACTTCCACTGAATAGAGAGGAAAAAACGGATCCAGCTTATTCCACACCCAGGCAGCTAAATTCTCGCTGGTGGCAAATTCAAAGAGGTCATCTAGATTGCGACCTTCGAGACGACTCGCAATCAACCGCCGAAACAGGCGCTTTACCGCGCGAAAATCACAGACAAATCCTTCTTCGTTCGGTTCACCCTTCATGGTGAGGCGGACAACAAAAGTATGGCGGTGAACGGGTTCAGACATCATTCCGTGGTGGGAATGAAAGGCGTCAAAACTAATTTCTCGGCTGACCAACATCGACTATGGCTTCCCAGGTTTTCAGTGCTCGGCGCATACCGCCTATATCATGAACTCTGAAAACGGAAACCCCTTGAGTGAAGGCCCAGAGATTCGAAGCCAGAGTGCCCGCTTCGCGCTCCTCGATACTGATCTCTGCGCTGTTTTCGGTGCCGGTCAAGATGCGACCCAAAAAGCTCTTTCTCGACGTACCAATCGCCACTCGGCCACCCAGGCCGCCAAACTCCTTCAAACTCGAAAGAATCTGCAGGTTCTGCTGGAGGTTTTTGCCAAAGCCAATTCCGGGATCGACCCATATGCGGTCGGGGCTAATGCCATTTTCCCCAAATGCGCGCACCCGCTGGGTCAGAAACTTCCGAATATCGGCGACAACGCCTCCCGGATAGGACGGACTGTCTTGCATATTTTCGGGCACGCCTTGCATGTGCATCAACAGAAACGAAACATCGTTGCCCTTTCCCAAACTCGGAAGGCGAATATCCGCGCCGCCGCTGACGTCGTTAATCACTGTAGCGCCCAAGCGAACGGCTTCGCGCGCGATTTCAAATTTGCGTGTATCGACGGAAAGCCGGACGTCCACCGTATGACGAATCGCTTCGATTACCGGCAGAACGCGATCCATCTCTTCCTGCAGACTAACGGGCGAAGCATTGGGCCGGGTGGATTCCCCACCGACATCAATAATGTGTGCGCCTTCGGCGACCATTTTCTCTGCGTGTGCCAGGGCAGCTCCTTTTACGTAATAGTTTCCTCCGTCGGAGAAAGAATCCGGAGTCACGTTGAGAATGCCCATCAAAAGAGGCGCTTGTTTATTCATGGGCCGGCATATTAGGCCAGCACAGTCAGATTGCAAGAATCGCCAGTCGTTACAATTCGAAATGAGAACTCTCAGACGGTGAGCGGGCCTCTGTTCCAGCGATGGACATCCGCCTTAAGTGCCTAGAAACGCAGGCAGATTCGAACACACACCTTGCATACTGCGAGTCTTCACTCTTGGTGTGTTCAGCTGGTGACACTAGTTTTGAAAGCACCGAGCGCAGAGCGCCGGCACGCCCTCTGCATTCTGAATGAGTATGAAGATATTCACCCTGACGTTACTCCCCGTACTTAGCCTTGCCCTGGTGTCTCAAACCGGTTGCGCAAATCGTTCCTACCCCTCCGGCTATTCCAACTTTCCAAACGGTAATACTAGCGGCGGAGCCCCGCCAACTGGCACCCAGTCTCCCGCCGGCCCCGTACCTACCGGCTCGGGAACCATCGCCGGAATGGACTACGCCGGAAATGGCACCGGCACTGTCAGCGCCAGCACGGCATCGGGCGCGGCGGCTGTTGCCCCGACGATCGATGCACAAGCACCAGAGAGCTACGCCTACCTGCCACCCTCGATAACCCAGACGGCAACGGCCTTGGCACAAGACCCCACCAACGCGGCTCTGCGCATGCAGCTGGCAGGAGAGATCATGACAGCGTGTGCGACGGATGCGGCGACACTAGCGCCACAACCTGGCGAGCCATTGATGGGTGATTGGTTAGCGACGTGCACGGACACGGGTGAAATAACCTACGTCTACGTAACCGCCAAATACCCGACGCAATCGGGGAGTTTTGGCACCGGGTTCGCAAAGTTTTACTCGGCGGCGGCCAATAGCAGCGATGCCGGTATTGGGATGCTGTCGTTAAATACTCAGGGAGACGCTAACGCTTACTACGCCACGACCTACGGTACATACTTAGCGACGTTTACGGACAAGCCGACGGCGGGCACGGCGGTGGCGCAATTAGTTTCGGGTGGCAGTGGGGGAGTTTGTTCGACGGTGGCCGCAGCGCTCAGTGTTTCACGCAACCCCATTCCCAAAAAGCACACGGAGGCCATGTCCCGACTGGGCGCCTGCTACCGGCAGGCGATGGTTTTCGTGAGTCCGATTATCTACGGCTACGTCTACAACTTAAATCCAGCGGCAGCCCAGTCGATTTTTTCCAGCTTTAACTACTACTAGGGGTTCATCATGAAGAAGCATCTTGTACAGGCACTCTTTATCGTCGGTGTTCTAAGCAGCTTGAGTTTTGCTCGCACGGTGGTGCCTCCAGCGCCCGGCAACATCACAAGCGCGCTAGCCGCGGGCACTGCCGATGCAGGGACACAATTGGTTTGGCACAATCAGCTGATTGCCGAATGCACGACGATTGCCATTAGCTTTCAGCCCGCCCAACGCGATTCGTATCTGACGGCAAAGCAAAAATTCAGCAAGGGCTTTTGCTATATGTCGATGTGTATGACCCGGAGTGTGGCTTTGGATTTCTTGGCGCAATCGAGTCCGAATCCTGCCAATGGTGGGACCACCAATACAACGATGCAGACTACCTACCGCAACACCTACAATTCACTCATGGCACAAGTAAGTGGGACAGATTGCGATGTCGCGCAATCGGTGACGGCACCCGTGATGCCCACCAGCTACTAGTGCCGACGAACGACTAATGCAGGGTGCGATGACCGAGATGCGTGTTTAGCTTCTCAATCGCTTGATTACGGAGATCTCGGTTTTTCAACAGAATGAAAAACTCGCGGACGTCTTCGTCCTTACGGAGGATTTCTCTCAACTCATCGACTGCTTTTGGACTGAGCACGGATTGCTCAACTTCTTCGCGAGTAGCAGCAACCAAACGGGGAAATTCTTTTCGTTCCAACATATCCAAAGTGAACTCCAAATCGAGACGGATCTCGGTTTAGGAACCGGCATTCTGCGTCGCCATTTCCGTTTCTTAAATTTTTCGGTGAAAGCTTGGATGCACAATATGCCAGATCAGCTAACGCAGCGCAATAAGTATTTGAAATACCGAGGTTTTCGGTGACGAGAATTGTCACTTTCGAGGAGAAAATCCGCGCTCTGATCGATTCGGGCCCAATAACTTGACGGTACCAGCCCCCTCACTTACTTTTTCAACCCTATGAAATCACACCCACTATTTGAAAAGCTGCGCATTTTCGCTCCCGGTCCGACACCAGTACCCGAATCGGTTTTAGCGCAAATGTCGCTCCCCCCTCTGCACCACCGCACTGAAGAGTTTAGCCGGATCTTAGATCGCACTCGAAAAAACCTCTCTTGGCTCTTTCAAACCGACCAACGCGCTTACGTCTTGGCCAGCTCCGGCACCGGCGCAATGGAAGCCACCATCGTGAATTTGTGTGCTCCCGGCGACGAAGTTGTCGTCATTAACGGCGGGAAGTTCGGCGAACGCTGGACGAAACTGGCCCAGCGCTACGGACTCAAAGTCCACGAATTGAAATTTGATTGGGGTGAGGCCGCTGATCCCGCGCAAGTCGTTGCGGCTCTCAAGCAGAATCCAAATGTCCGCGCTGTGCTCCTGCAGGCGAGCGAAACTTCCACGGGCGCTTATCACCCCGTCGAGCAAATCGCCAAAGCTGTGCACGAAGCCTCCGACGCTTTAGTTTGTGTCGACGCCATTACGGCGCTCGGCGTGTGCCCCTTGCCGATGGATAAATGGGGTCTAGATGTCGTCATCAGCGGATCGCAAAAGGCGTTCATGTTGCCTCCTGGTCTCGCTTTTTTATCGCTTTCGGAAAGAGCCAATCAGGCCCGCAAGCGGACCAGCATTCCCAACTTTTACTTTAACCTGGCCGAAGAAGACAAAGTCTTCGACAAAGCGCAAACCGCCTGGACGCCTGCTGTGAGTTTAATCGTCGGATTAGATATGGTCTTGGCTCGGATGCGCGAAGCCGGGCTTGAAGCCATCTTCCATCACCACGCACGTTTAGCCGAAGGCACTCGCCAAGGGGTGACGGCAATGGGACTCAGCTTACTCGCAAAGAAGAGCCCTTCTGCCGCAGTGACATCGGTGTTGCTCCCTAATGGCATGACCAACGGCGATAAAATCATCAGCCATCTGCGCGATCGCTACGGCATGACCGTTGCCGACGGGCAAGATCACTACAAGGGCAAGATGTTCCGCATTGCAGATCGGAAGAGCG
>JALHPX010000136.1:5024-7927 GCA_022842225.1 bacterium | reverse complement strand
TCGATTCGCTTTTCCAGCTCTTTGCAGCGTCCATCGAGCCTACCCATCGCCGCGCGTTGCTGCTCGCGATCGAGCTGATCAACCTCGACGATTTCATCGACCGATTTCAACTCCAAACCCAGGAAGGTTTTGCCATCTTCTGAAAACTTCAGCTCACACTTCTCCGTATAGCGGCTACCGTATTTCAAGCTGAGATCAGAAAATTGGCAGAACTCGGCCAACAAATAGCGCCGTCGCTCACCAGTCGAAGCGGTCGCCGCTTCTACAGGTCGGATCAGCCCCAGAGTGCGATCATTGCCACGGATAACGAGCACTCCGTCCGCACGCTCTTGCAGCTGCGCTTCAAAAACTCGCTCTTCCGCTTTTAAAGGGGTGTCCCAATCAGCCGCGCAAACCTCTTTACCGCCGACCAACTGATACACTTTTTCTGCGCCCGATTGCGCCTGAATCTGCAGACAAGGCCGGCTGGCAAGTCTGGTTTCAGAAGAGAGCGGTATAGGAATCTCTACGACCGAGATGACAGTCCACTCAGGGCTGGGAGTGGATTGCACTGGCTCCTTGCCGCAGGCACCGAGAAAAATAAGAGTAAAAAAAACAGCTACACTGAGAACAGCCTTACTGAGCAGGCATTTCGGAGACCCAACTTTAAACCCCTGAACCATAGCCGAAGGACTATCACAGCTACGCGCAGCGTCCAATCAGTAATAGGGCTGGCGTTTTTCCTTAGGCTCGCGGAAATAATCGAGCGCGCAACCCACGATGAGGTGCCCAAACAAGCCGGTTTTGGCGAATTGGCCCTCGTTTAAAAACACTGGCACTACGGAAAGTACCCGGCTTGTGCCGCCTAAGTTCTTCGCTTCAAAAATATCCACCGAATTGCGGGGGAAGCTCTCGTTCAGCAGCCGATCAAAATACGGCCGCAAGATGCCGGTTTTGTAGCCCAGCAAATTCAGCGGGTGCATCCCTTCATCCGCATCCTCTTTCATAGGAGCTACCGGCTGGCCAGTCGCTTCTTCCACTCCCGCAACGTGCCAGGATTTGGGATGGATGAGCATATCGGCGGAACGATCGACCAAATAAAGATAGTTACCCTCGCCATAGGATCGCAGCCAATCGCGCTTATTCGCGTAGGGAAAAGTCGAACAGGAAAGCAGCGCCCAGAAATGCCGATAGTCGATGGTGAGGAAATAAACTTTGCCGCCCTGACGATAAGCCACTGAGAGGCCCGCGCGGTTGTCATTGGGGGTAATGCCTTTTGGGGTATAAATCCGAAGAGCTTTGCCGTAGAGGACTTCACCCTCTGCCATCTTTAGCGCGGCATCCAGGAGCGCGCGATCACACAACTTGCCCGTGGCACACTCTGAAAGGGATTTAATCGGTTGCGCACGCGTATCGGCTTCCCAATACCAGTCGATATTTTGATCCGCGATGCGCAGGACGATCGAGCGATTGTAGCGCAATTTGGCAGCCCCCATCGGTGGCTCGGCGCTGACAGCCTGGCCAGCGACTCCCAGAATCGCGAAACGCTGTAACTCTAAAAAGCCCTTGCGCGCAGCAGGGGGTGTAAGAGCCAGAGTCTTTACATCGATCGCCGCGTGAGAAAGCAATTCCGAAATGCGTTCAGCGACGTGCTCCGCATCGTGTGCGAGCACCGAATTCTGGCGCTCTAAGAACTGCTCTTCGATGATGCCAAGCTTGGTCGTCTTTGTACGCCACTGATAACCAACATAGCCCAGTAGAAAAAGCGGCAGCGGGGCTGTTAGCAAAATCAGCACCCAGGGGCTTAAGTTGGCCAGCTTTTCTGAGCGGGATTTCCGTCGCGACATGAGAGCCACGCTAGCACAGCGTCTCGGGCGGTTACATAGGTTAGTAAACCAAACAGGATAAGCGTATAACCACCTCTGAAATGTCCTCCAAGACTCCCAAGAAACTACGCCTGGACGAACTCCTGGTTTCCCGTGGCCTGTTCCCCTCCACCGAAATGGCGCAAGCGCACATCCTCGCTGGAGAGATTTGGTCCCAGCAGACACGCCTGGAGAAAGCCGGCCAGATGGTGGCCTTCGATGTGGCGATTGAAGTGAAAAGCCCCCATCTCAAATTCGTCAGCCGCGCGGGATTCAAGTTGGAGCACGCGCTGGAACATTTTCAAATTTCGATGACCGACCGGGTGGCGCTGGATGTCGGCGCGTCCACGGGCGGCTTCACCGACTGCCTGCTGCAGCGAGGAGCGAAGCATGTTTTTGCCATCGACGTCGGCACGGCTCAGCTCCACGAACGTCTTAAAAAAGACAGTCGGGTGACGACGATGGAAAATCTCAATGCGCGCGCTCTGAATGCGCAGATTCTAGTTTCCGTAGACGGCGCTTATTCTTCCAAGGACATCGATTTTGTTTGCGCGGATGTATCGTTTATTTCCCTGGGGAAAATCGCTCCCTCGGTAAAATTGGCAGCTCCGGCAGCACGAGAGTGGCTGCTATTATTCAAACCACAATTTGAAGTCCCCCGCGAAGCGGTGAACACGGGTGGCATTGTGCGCGATGCAGCCGCGACACAAACTGCGTTAGCGCAATTCATCATGGCAATGGCGGCACTCGGAATGAAGTTAAGATCTCCTGAAGTTGAATCTCCCCTAGCGGGAAAAAAAAGTGGTAACGTTGAAATACTTTTGCACTTTGGAGTCGAGCAATGAGCAGCACAAGAATCACTTCTCTCCTATTGATTGCCCTTTTTACTCTTAGCTCTTGCGTGAGCCGTCCGCCGCGCGATCCGGAACAAGGACCGCCGCCTCCGTCGACAACCCAGGCTCCGCCACAAAGCTCCAGTGCTAGCCCGAGCGAGGCCCCTGTTGTCCCGGGTCCTTCCGTGAAGAGTTTGCAAGGCCCAGTGACGGTCGTCCTAGGCGG
>JALHPX010000136.1:0-5014 GCA_022842225.1 bacterium | reverse complement strand
GGCTAGTTTCGCCACCATTGGAATTTTAAAAAAGCTGCAAGAAGACGGCGTGAAAATCGACGCCATCATTGCCACGGGATGGCCCGCGCTTTTTGCGGTGGGCTACGGCACGATGAAATCGGTGCACGACTTAGAGTGGTTCGCCACGCGACTCGAAGAATCCGATTTCGCGTCGGGGGGACTCTTTGGATCCGACAAAGGCTTCTCCGAACACGAACGCCTACGCGCAACGGTCACCAAAGCATTTGGCAATACCAACTTAAATCAAACGCGCGTGCCCATTGTAATTTCGTCGTCGAACAGTTCCACAGGCCAACCCGAAATCTTCAGCTCCGGAAATTGGCTCGACCCTTTACTCAAAGCAGTTTCGGTCCCGGGAACTTTCAGACCCTACGGCGAGGGCCCGGGTCTGGGATGGGTAAGCGCCCTTTCGGGAGTCGATGTGGAAGAAGCCCACCGCCGTGGTGCTAAAACGATTCTCGCTTTCGCGATGTACGACGACTTCTTAGTGTCGCTCCAAGACTACCGCACCAAAGAATCCGAAACCCTCTTCCGCAACCTCTTCGCAGCCCAACTCCACCGCAGCATCCGCGCCTCGATGAAACGCGCCTCCGCTAGTGTCCACATTCGCCTAGGCCGGCCAGCAAACGAATTCTCCGCCAAGCGCCTAGCGATGCAACAGGGCTATCAAGAGACCGCGAAACTGCTCCGCTCGGCAGCCAACAAAAACTAAAAATAAACGGTCAGCCTTATCTAAGGATTAAGCCTGAAGCCTAAATCCTTACGACCGCCCGAAAGGGCGGTCGTTTGACGGCCTTAGCAGGAAGGGCTAGGTTCGCCAGACCATGCATGTGCCTTGCGCTAAACGGCGTCGGCTGGCCCTATCCAAGTCATTGTTAATACTGGCAATTACGCCAGTACTTTGGCTTGCGGGATGTGGAGAAAGACCTCCCTTTCCCAAGTGGCAACAGCAGACCCCCACGGCCACTGAACAAGTGGTTCTCAGTGATCGCCTGTCCGTTCAGGACTTGCGACAGCTCGCGCGTGCCGTCAACGGCAGCGGCAAACTGCGTTCGCTGCAACCCTGGGTCGAGAGCATTTCCGATGATCAACTCTCTATTTTGGGAAATCTCGTTTACGATTTTATTTACCAAGATGCCTTGAGCCAAGGTTCCGCTGTCGATCTGCTCGAAAAACGCGTCGATGAGATGTTCTTCGATGACATGGGAATCATGCTCGAGCTAATGGCCATGGGCAAAGACACCGGCGGGTTTTTCCCGGTAGTTAAAACTCTCATTGGCCACCCTAAATTCCCCGACGTCATCGATCTCAATGCGCATTGGTTAGACTTAAATTGGGCGCAAATCGGCCGCCTGCACAAACAACGTCTCGAAAAAATGGAGACGGAAAAAGAAGAGGAGATGCCGGATCCCGATGCCGCGGTTCAATTGGTAAAAACTCCTCTGCTTAAGGGCTGGGTGTCTGAGCTGCATCAGATGCTGCACGCCAATGCAGTCGATAAATCTCTGACAGATTTATCTGCGCAGCTCCAGAACACGCACTTCTTAGGCAACTCGATCTACTTCTTGCAGCAGAAACAAAAGACAGCGGCCGACCTGAATGGCTTCCTTGCCACGTTGCGGACGATGGCGATTACTCCCTGGAAAAAAGAAGGGCAGAAACAACAGCAGCAGGTAAAGCCAGCAGGCGCCCCAAATACCGAAAAAACGCAGCTGATGGTTTTGCTGGAGACTCTCGATAAATTGAACGGTCCTACCGACGGGCTGTTTGGAAAAATCCACAAAGTCCTCGATACCTCGGACGTGGGGCGCGAACTGGGCAACATGTTCCAGCCGCTCAAAAACTCCGACGACAACGATGACAACAATCTTTTTAAAATTGCGGAGTATCAACCTATCGTTGCTCGAGTGATTCACGGCTACGTGCGACGTGAAATCACCCGCGGCGGCAACGGCAGCTTTAATCAAGATGCTGCCTTTTGGCGAAGCGTCGCTAACGATGAGCCCGAAGCCCGCAAGACGCTCTATAATACCGTGCTAATGGGCGTGCAGAAAGTCAGTGGTCTTGCACTCCCATCCAACTCCGAAGGCTCTGCAAAGTTCAATCTGCCGATTTACGTAAACTCCTATGTGATTAGCGAATACCTTCGCCAATACGCCAAGTCAGCCATCACCGCGTGGGAGAAGATCCCCGAAGCAAAGTTCGCCGATCGTTTTTGGTCGACCTCCGTCGAAATGAAAGCATTCGAATTAACTCTTACCGATGCATCCGGGGTGATGACGACCGCGGTGCAGAACGATTTCAAAGCCCTGATCGACGACACTTCAGAGGCCTTGGAAAAGGACATGCGGTCTTGGGAGGAAACTCTCAAGATCACCAACACCAAATCTTGGGTATTTGCTGCTCCGGCCAGAAAACGCGCAGTGTTAGCGGACTCTCTCAAGGAGGCCGTTGAGAACACGGATAAAGTTTTGGCGTTCGCGGATATTTCTGCGGTTTTGAGAATGGCGTTTTTTTTCGCCACCGAACCTGGTTCTTCCGGCAAATCGCCTCTGCAGGAATTAGACGGCAATTTCCTCGATAAGATGAACACCCAGCTTGCGGGCTTTTCTAAAGAGACTCTGCAGCTTTTATCTAGCCTGATTTCGAATTCTGGCACCTTGCCGCAACTGATTGGCGATTTGCGCATCCAGTTCCAAATGGTTCTAGGTGAGGACCTCGGGCCTCGCGCAAATGAAATCTGGGACTCCCTACAAACTCTGGCCGAGCTTTTTTCGTCTAAAGAACTCGAAAAAGCGGGCTTCAATACTGCCTTCGTCACCTACATTCAGTGGCTACAGACCATTGGGCCTGAATCGATTCCGGCCCTGGGCTCCACCCTCGGCTTTGTAAAGAGCGCCAAGGTCTTTGATTCCAAAATCAATAAAGGGAAGGCCGAACTGCTCTATCCGGCGATGGTCGAGCGGATTTTGGGTTCAGACACCCAGGCACCGTCACTACTGAGTTTTGCCCATTGGATTTCGCCTGAGATTTTTGAGCTCGAGAGAGGTATCCGCCAGAGCGTGAGCCTTCCGGGCAATGAAAGCGCCATGGGCGTGTATCTGGATTGGCTGCGGGCGTTGCCTCCCCAAAAGAACGATTCTTGGGACGGGATTGCGACCTTGATGAATAGCGCCAGTGGCGGTGTGAAAGACGAAGAACGCCTGTGGATTTCACACTTTATCCGTCGCAAAGGCCTTCACCGTACCTGGGATTTTTTCGGCAATAATGCCTCTTGGTCGCAGTCGTCTGGGCTGGTGCAGGAATTGGTCCGCCTGGCGGAACAAGGCTCGCTCACTGCCCCCTTAGACCTTTTGGAATCAATCCGGGATGACCGCATTAAACGCATCGCGCGCGTTATCAAGAAATGGTACCACTCCGGCCAATTCCTTCGGTTTCTGAAGGCCTGCGAAAAGCTTATCCAGCACTCGCCAGGACCTATCTAGAAGGGTATAAGGAGCGCGGCTTTCATCGTCCGTCTCTTGGAGGTCTAAACTAAATGTCTCGAAGCAAATTTACGGCGCGGGAGAGGTTTTTCCAAAATCTCCCTGGCTGCGCGGCCACTCTTTTTTCTCTTTTTCTGGCGTTCACTCCCTGCTTAGGCCTAGCTAAGCCGGACCCGGTGCTTCCACTGGCTGAGCAAGATGAGAAACTCCTGGAAGAAATCCGGGAGGGTCAAAAAGACGAGAAATGCCTTCTTACTATGAAGGACGGCCTTGCGGCCTATCAGAAGGAACTCCAAGAAGTCATCGAGCTGGGAAAAACCGCCGACGACAGCGAGATTCAAAAAGCCGAAAGCAAGCTTAAGACCAATCGCAACAAGTTCCTCGAGGATTCCAAGAAGTGCCTGCCGTGCCGCATTCACGAGGTAGAGGACTGGCCGAAGGTCGGCAAAGGCCACTGGTACTTCACGGACGGCTCTTGTGCTCTTCCTATCGACGACAAAAAAGAACTTACTGCGAGTTTTGATAGAGCGCGTACCTCGCTCCGTACTCCTGCTGATTACTTGAAAATTCCCAACCTCGTGAAACTCGGCATCGCGAACTCGGATCAAACGGCAATCGATAAGACCATCACCAACTTACCGGATAAATTCTATGCATTTTTAGCCATTCGTACCCCGCTGGAATTCCTAGGATTGGTCACGACGTTTTATTACTACATCGAGAACATCATCACCGAAGGCAAGGATGCTGCAGGCAATGCAACTTTTGATCTCGTGTTTCATAACTATGAAAAAGGCCTGAAGCCTCCGGCAAAGCTCGATGACGAGTTTTACGGCAATTATATCGACGAAAAAGGCAACAAGAAGCACAAGCCGTCCTACTACACCACCGTTGGTGGCCGCAAAGTGAAGCTCAATCTGATTAAGCTACAAGCCGTGAAAGGGCGTTGGTTTATTTCAGAAGCTGGCAGCATGCGCTACGCGACTTTTGGAAACTTCATCACGAAGGACAATTCTATCCGCGATCAAGCGGGATACATTTTATTGGAAGCATTGTTGCGGATGTACCACGCAGCAACGGGAGTTGAGCTTTGATCGATCGTTATAGTCGCCCCCAGATGGCAGCCATTTGGTCGCAGGAAGCACTCTTGCGGACGTGGTTGGACGTCGAAGTCTTGGCCTGCGAGGCTTGGGAGAAGCTCGGCAAAATTCCGACTAAGGATCTCAAAGAGATTCAAGCCAAAGCAGCATTTGATGCGCAAGCCATTCTCGAGCGCGAGAAGATCACCAAACACGATGTCGCCGCCTTTGTCTCCGTCGTTCAGGAGAAGATCGGACCCAGCGGTCGCTTCGTCCACATGGGGCTCACCAGCAGCGATGTCGTCGATACTGCGCTCGCTTATCGGATGATGAAGTCCGGTGAACTGATCTTGAAAGAAATCGACCGTTGCATCGCTATCACTGCAAAGCGAGCCAAAGAGCACCGCGACTTAATCTGCATCGGCCGCA
>JALHPX010000135.1 GCA_022842225.1 bacterium | reverse complement strand
GCGAGTTTAGTCCGCTGCGCAACCGCGCCATCCTAGATCACTTTCCTCCCGGCTCCACCTTTAAACTCTTCATTGCCTTGGCAGCGCTCAAAGAGGGGATCGCCAATAAGAACACCAGCGTTACTTGCCACGGCGGTATGAAGTTTGGTTCTCGTCGATTTAACTGCTGGAAAACCCACGGCACGGTCGATTTCACCGGAGCTATCCGCGAATCCTGCGACGTGTTTTTCTATCAGTTGGGAATTCAGCTCGGCATTGACAAGATCGCGCATTACGCGCGTTTATTTGGTTTAGGCGCACGCACCGGATTGGGAATTGCGGGCGAGCAGCGCGGCCACATTCCAGATTCCGAATGGAAGCTAAAGCGATTTAATGAACCCTGGCAACCTGGCGAAACTCTGAGCGTTGCGATCGGTCAGGGCTTTGTCGACGTAACTCCGATTCAATTGGTTTCTGCTTACTCCGCAATTGGCAACCGCGGCTTTCTCTACCGCCCGTACATGATCCGGCGCATTGAAAAAACTTCGGGAGAACTCGTTAAGGAATTTAAGCCGGAGCTCATGCGCAGAATCGATATGGATGCAGCGGTTTTTGATCCAGTTAAAGAGGGTTTGTTTGAAGTTGTGAACAATATGCGCGGCACTGGCGTACGCAGTCGCTCGCAGAAAACAGAAATCTCGGGCAAGACCGGCACCGCGCAGGTGCGCGCCTTTGCCAATATCATGTCGCAGAAATGCGAAAAAATGCCCTACTCGGATCGCCACCACGGTTGGTTTGTGGGCTACGCGCCAAAAGAGAATCCCGAGATCGCGGTCGTGGCCATCGCGGAGCATTCCTGCCACGGCTCGCTGGCTGGACCCGTCGTCAAAGATGTGATGGAAGCTTACTTCGACAAACAAGCGAGCTTAGTAGCAGGTCCTGCAGTCGATCCCGCGGATCCCACTTTAGCCAAGCAAGCAGCCGACGCCACCAAGCCGGTCGAACCCACTGGAGTCTCGCCCAATCAAAACCGTCGGGTTGCAACTCCGGCATTGCCCATCAAAGTGGATGAGACGAGGGAAGAATAATGGTGTTTCAGTCCGAATCGAACGTCATTAAGACCTTTAACACGGGGCTTTTTGTTAGCTTCTTCACCGTTTTTTGTCTCGGCGTGGTGACCCTCTACAGCGCCACCTACAACTCCTCGATGCAGAGTTTGTATAAGACGCAGATGGTTTGGTTCGGAATGGGTCTGAGCTTGGGCCTTTTGATTTTTTTCCTCGATGTTCAAGTCTTCGAGAAGGTTGCTTATCCGTTTTACGGGATTTGCTTAGCTCTGCTTACTCTTGTTTTGTTTATCGGCAGAGTGGGCGGCGGCTCGCAGCGCTGGATTGATTTAAAGGTTTTTCACCTGCAGCCGTCGGAAATCGCAAAGCTTGCGATTGTTTTTACTCTGGCGCGCTATTTCGCCAATGAAGAAAAAGGCCCGCCTTACACTCTGCGCAGCTTGGTGGTACCGGGCGTGTTGGTCGCGCCGTTTTTTCTTCTCATTTTGCTGCAGCCCGATTTGGGAACCGCGGGCGTGCTCTTTCTCGTCGCTAGCTCGTTAGTTCTCTTCATGAAGGTTGATTGGCGATCGATTGTGATTGTGGCGGTCTTGGGGGCGGTGACTGTTCCAGTGGCGTATCAGTTTGTGTTGCGCGATTACCAACGCGATCGCGTGAAAACGTTCTTAAATCCAGGCCGCGACGCACGGGGCAGTGGTTATAACGCGCTCCAATGTAAAATTGCCGTCGGCTCGGGGCAGTTAGTAGGGCGGGGGCATTTACAGGGCACCCAGTCGCAGCTGCATTTTATTCCCGAGCAGCACACCGACTTTATCTTCTCTGTATATGCCGAAGAGCGTGGCTTTATTGGTTCCGTCATCTTGGTCGCGCTCTACATTGCTTACTGCATTTACGGTCTACGGACCGTGGCGCGTGCACGCGATAAATTTCAAATGCTTCTGGCCTACGGCATGGTTTCGATTATTTTCTGGCACGTCTTCATCAACATGGGGATGGTAATTGGCATTCTGCCGATTGTGGGCGTGGGTCTGCCGTTCTTTAGTTACGGAGGCTCTTCGTTAATGACTTTCATGGTGGCGACGGCGATTTTGCTCAACATCTCTCGGAAGAAATACATCTTCTAGGATTTTCATAAGGCGCATTGGATGACTCAGGAACGAGCGCAGACGCCAGTGTGGGTAAACAACACCACGCTGCTTGCGGAAATGGTCGATAAACTTTTGCAGAAAAAAGTTTTCGGCATCGATACCGAATTTATTCGAGAGACAACGTTCTTTCCCAAGATCGCATTGATACAGGTCGCAACAGAAGACCTCACCTGGCTGGTCGATCCGCTTGCGTTTTCCAAAGAGCAGATGGCGCCTTTTACAGACGTCTTACTCGATCCTGGCATTTTAAAGATCATGCACGCCGCCTATGGCGATCAAGAATGCTTGTTCTGGTCCTACGGCATTATTGCGACACCGGTGATTGATACGGCCGTTGCGGCGGCTCTCACTGGCTACGGCGATAACATCGGCCTGGGAAAACTCGTGCGCGAAGTACTCAATGTGCATCTGCCCAAAGGCCGTGCGCGGGTGAAGTGGTTGGCTCGCCCGCTTTCTCGTGAATTGCTGCACTACGCGGCTCAAGACGTGGCTCACTTAGTGGAACTGAGCGCGCGCTTAGAGAAGAAGCTAAAAGTCGCAGGACGTTGGGAATGGGCACTCGATGAGAGTGCGATGAACGAAAATGCTTTCGATGAAAGCCCGGCCGATATTGCCGGCAGGCTCGCTAAAAACGGCTCCTGGGATGGCGCCGGCATTGCGGCGCTGGAGCGATTGGTGGCCTGGCGGGAGAAACGGGCGCGGCATTCGGATATCCCGCGCGGCTGGGTGGCGGATAACGAGGTCTTGGTCGCCTTGGCGCGCGTACGCCCTCATAGTTTGGAAGAGATGCACTCCTTCCGAGGCTTCAAGCCCAAGGAAGTCGAACGCAGCGGCAATATGATTCTAGAAATGCTCCGGGACGCGGAGAGAAACCCCGTGGTCGATGTTCCCACTGGTCGCCGGGGGCATTTGCCCGCCGAATACGACGAGCACGCCGTGGAGCTTTTAAAGGCTTTTGTGGCGCTTCTCTCGGCCCGGCTAGAGATCGCGACGCGGTTTTTATTGCCCCAGCAACGCATGTTGCCGCTCCTCCATCAGGCCGGTAATGGCGTGGAGTCGTGGGTGGAGAGCGGTCTTTTGACGATTTCTGCCGCAAAACTCATTGGCAACGACCTTAAAGAATTCTTAAATGGCTCCAAGGGGTTAGCTCTAAAAAAGGGCCGCGTGCACCTTATCGACCTCGGCCATGGGCATTAGGCCCTCTTGCCAAGGCTTTCGGAATCATGCTACCTCCCCCCTCCAAAGGGAGCCTTTATGGTCCGACTCGTTGTCGTCATGTTTGTCGCCTTTCTCGCTTCGCTCTGGCACGTGAGCGCCGTTATTCACTAATGAGCTCAGAAAGCACAGTTCTCTTCGCCTATATAACGACCCCGCACATTGAAGAAGCCCGCACCCTGGGGCGCCATTTGGTGGATAAGAAGCTCGCCGGCTGCGTGAATATCATCCCCGCAGTGGAGTCGATTTACCCTTGGGAGGGGAAGATCGAGCAAGGGCCTGAAGTTCTGTTGATTGCCAAGACCGTCCCGTCGCTTAAAGAGGCGCTGACAGAAGAAGTGCTGCACCAGCATTCGTACGACTGCCCGTGCATTTTATTCTTCGAGGCCGATGCAGGGAATCTGGGCTACATCGAATGGCTGCGAGAAAATCTCGCGCAACCCGAAGTCTGAAGTCTTAAGACAAGGCCGCTAAGCAAATCCTCTTCAGCAGTTCAGCCCGTTGCCACTGCCGCACAAGGTTTACGGCGCTTCAGAAAGCAATCGAATATTCTTTATGCTGAACCAACTATAAAATTTCATGATGGCCACGGGCGGGGCGTCTACGCGAATGGATAGATTGTCCCCATCTGACGCGGCTTCCATTTCTGTACTTCTATAAACACTGACATCAGCGAGCTTGCCGATTTCCGGCAAAAAATACGGAATAGAATTTTCCCTACGCATCGTTAAGACCAATTCTAGAGGTCTATTCGGATCCGACGTTCTGAGGGCGTGGAGCAGCTCAGGTGAGGTGCGATCTAAAAGGGTTTCATGCAAGGATGAGTTCTGAACGTCTGTCCTCACTCGAATTTGACAGGGCATGTCTTTCAGCGTGTCGAGGATCGTTCGGGTTAGGGTATCTCGTTCTTGCGATTGTTTTTTTTCGGGAACAAAAACGTGCAATTGGAATCGACTGTCCGTTTCAATGTATAAAATGTCTTTCGGGTCGATGTGTTGATTGTTGTTCATCAGTAAAGAGGCAAACTCAGCAAGGCGGTCCGGCAGCGCATAACCTAAGCTGGAGCGGCGCGGATACCAACGGTGCCAATCCTCTCGGTTTTGAATTGAGTGGGTGTTTTGCCCCCCCTCAACTTCAATCGCCATCGTCAGCCCGTGCTCTTCCAAAAACATTTCCGCAAAGCGAGAGAATTCTTCTTTCGCCAGTTGGTTACGGACTACTACTTTATAGTGGTAGGCAGTAGGGTCGTTCGGCTTTGTGACAATTTCAATTTCCGTAATGAGAAAGCTTTGGGGCTTGTGTCCCAGCCAATCCATGAACTCGTAGCGAAGTTCAAGATATTTGCTAAGCGTCGGAGATGCTTGAGACACACCTTGCGCACACGATCCATTTTTAATGCGAATCTTTCGAAATGAGTATTCTCCATCGGGCACGTTTTCTGCGTAGACGGCCCCAGCAATCAGCCACAAAACAGAACATAGGCCATTGATTGCAAAGTTTTTTTCTTTCTTGCTCACTTCCAAACCCTCCTTCCGGCCGAGTGGGGCTCCTATCACAATCGCCTCACAGGATGAAACAGTTTGTGGGACAGCCGTGTTTCAATTCTATGAAACGCTACGCGATTCAATTGTTTTACCGAAATCGATCCAGTCTTATCGTGACAGCCACATGGAGGGAAAAATGAAAATACAACTTGCGTCTATTCTTATCGGTTCTCTTTTGTCCACAGCGGCAACGGCCTCGGATTTAAAATTGCTCAATTGCAAAGGCAGTTACAGCGACTTCAAAAAAGGGTCTTTCACGAGCAAAGGCCGGGTCGATTATACGGTTGAAATGGATATAGTCACAGGCGGGCCACTCCTCGGAGGTTTGGCAGAGGTGAAGAAATCTACGCCAAAGAGCAAAGGGGTGACACCAGACGGACATTACATCAGCGTCTCGAAAGAAGCCCCCGCTGGTGGTTCAAGTTTCTCGGTGTACAAATCGACCAGAGGACTAAAGCTTTCCATTCCGGATATCCAGACGCACGATATTGCTGCAGGCACCTACCGGGGTGACTTAGGGCTGCCCGAGACTAAAAAGAGTATTTCGGTTCTCTGTAGAGATATGTAGCCATTAGCTCTCACGCCAGGCGTAACTAAGTTTACGCGCTGTTTTGAGAGTTTACGCGGCCATAAAAAGTACAATTACTACAAGGGATATTATGAAGAAGTGTCCTTTAGGCGGTATGTTGCTCTGTGTGGCAGGTTAAGTGTGGGCCTGCGTGCCGAGCGTTTCTATCAGTAGTTTCGCTATTGTTCGCCAGGGGGCCGACAAAATAGTTGTGGAGGTTGCGCCCAATATCAACCGAGCGAAGGATATCAGTGCGCACATTAAGTCTTGTGGCTCCAAAAAACTATCCGCCTCCGAACAAGCCTCAACGTCTTTCATCCTGAAGGGCGACGATGAGGCGGACGCCACCACTATTTTGGAAAACAAAGCCGTTTTGGCATCGGAGCAACCGATCGCTAGCCCTACTATGCCTACTGGCTCCTGGGTCAGGTTGGATGTGAGCTACACGGCACTTAATCTCGGACGCGTTGTCGCAGCCATAAAGGAAATTAAGGAGCCTTTAGTGGTGATTGATTCCAGACTCAGTTCGGTGTTGAGCAATATTGAAGAAGATGCCCGCAGGGTTGGTAAGGCACATTGTAGGTAACTTGGTAATGTTTGCTTAAAAGAATTAGAAGAGGAAGAGAAAATGAGATTCAACAAAATCCGAGTCTGTTCGTTGGCATTAGTAGCGTCAGTTTCTGGCTGGGCAAGCGATCCGGTCACGGATGAAGCGGCCGAAAAAAAAGGAATCAGCAAAATTGTTGTCGGTGAACTCCATCAGACATCTTACAAAATCAATCCTTCGGAAATAGGTCCGATTAAATTTGATTCGTTCAAGGTTAGTCGGTATGCGGTTGACCTGAATACTTACGCGACCAGTTCCAACTACACGGAAATTTCAGCTAAAGTGCGCGCTACGGTTACTCGGGACGGACAGTCCTGTGATGCTGTGGTTGAAGTGAAGAAACTCACCAAAAACTTAAACCGCGTTTCTCGAACCGAGTATCTGTTTGCAGTAGAGGAGTGGCCGAGCTGCCTGTAAAACGATCAATGAGTTTACAAAATTTCTCTGGAAAAATACTTCAACCAGTTCTGCCACGAGCGATAGAAAACCACTGGGTAGCCAGAACTATTCAGGGTGAGTGATGCGTATTGGCCTGCTAGTGATACGAAGGACGTTCCGCTAGGAGCAGCGTCGATATATTCCAGCGACCAAGCGGTGTTGCCGGACGCTAAGCGGGCCAGGGCGAGCGCTTTATAGCTAGCGGAATAGAAAGTGGCATAGACATCGCCGGAACTGTTTACACGCAGGCTAGGTTTAGTGGAGATGGTGGTTGTGGTGCCAACGGCTGCCAAAACCGAAGCAGAAAAAGCGCTGGGCCCCGTTGCGATACAGGTGGCCACAGATTGGGCGCAGCGTACATAGCGCTGTTCTCCCAAAGTAGAATCGAAGTGAATAATGTACGGTGAGTTGTCGGTTCCCAACTCGAAGGCGATCCCGGTTGCGGAGACATTTCCCGACGCATCTAAGTCCACACAGGACCACGAGTATGTAGCGCTGGTTGTCGCCTCGCTGGCCATTGCTATCTTTAGCCCTGTCTGTGACTTGTAAGCGATAACTGGAAGTCCGGTAGAAGTGAATTTCAGTACGGCAAAAGCACCCGCGTCGTTCGTCGCATTGCCACACGAGCCCGTTCCCGCCATGCCATCCACTGCAAAGCGGCGCCAGCCCATTGAGGGAGTAAAGCGGGCAAACTTAAGGCCGGTGTTGGTTACGTCATAGTACGCAATCCCCACAGTGTCTTCGTAGCTCGCGACAGAGGGGTATTGGCCCACATTGGTGGCAATATCGTCCACGACAGAGACCGAGAAACTCGCGCCCCCATTGTTTGTGCGAGCGACGTTCAGATTCTGTTGAGCGGCAACGCCGTTGTAAAATGCAATCACCGGATTATCTGACGAATCATATGCTATCGACGGATACGAGCCGACAAAGAGGGGAGAGGCGCCCCCTTCAATATGGTTAGCAACAAGTCTTAGAGAGAAGATCGGATTGGTATTAGTGCCGGCCCTTACGCCGTAATACAGCCGAGAATCGGCAGCGGTGGCGTCTTGAAAAAAGCCAGCGAAACCTTGCAGGCCCCCGCTACTACTCGCTGAAGCGAGAGTGGGAATAGCCGTGGTGGGGAAGAAATTGTTCATGTTATCGACGTTTTCAAGGACGAACGGACCTGCGGCGCCACCGTCGGTCAGGTCCTCTTGCATGGCAGAAGCTACTTTAATGTCGTTTCCAACCGCAGCAGCGGCCGCGCCAGGTAAGCTAGCGTAGGAAACGTAGAGTGAATTTCCGGTTACGTCGTAGGCGGCGCCTACTCCTTCACCAGCTACAGTTGTTGTCTCAATCGTAGAGCCGGTCGAAAACCACGCTCCGTCGGGTCCTGTAGACTT
>JALHPX010000134.1 GCA_022842225.1 bacterium | reverse complement strand
AATGAGTTGCACCTTGTAATCCTTGGGCAACGCTTTCAGATCAATGAGATCGAGATCGGTGCCCCAATGATGACGAGACGCTCCGGGTAAAGCAGACCACCGCATGATGCTGTGAGCGAGTTCTATCGACGAGATAGAGAAGATATCTACCCTTTTGCCGGCAGAATCGAGAACGGGACGCTTTCCCGTGGCTTTTAAGTTCCATATCCGCAACTGATCCGAGAACCCGCGAAACGCCGAGACCACCCCCAACTCAAAGCCAGCCTTTGCCGCTCGCTGCGCCAAATGCGTCAGTGGTGCCAGGACTTTTTCATGGACGCGAAGCGTTGTTCCAGGCCAAGGCACCAGGTGCGATTCGCTTCGACCCGTTACGATTTGAGATAGGTTTTGCGACATAACTAGATTTCGAACATCGCGCCAACCGTGGGAGCAAACGCCAGGTTCGGGCCAATGAGTCCCAAGCGGGTCTCAATGAATAAATCGACCTGCCGATTCATACTCACACGAACGCCGGGTTTGAAAAAAATCACAAAATCAGAGCTGGTACCGCTGCCAAATCCGAGCAACGCGCCAAAGCCAAATCCAAGCCACGGCTTAAACAAATCGCGCGAAGGAAAGTAATAAACGAGATAGGGAACCAACGGGATATTGAGCCCAAATGTTCCCCCGGTCGTAAAGAATGCTCCGGTATCGATGCCGAAGAACGCGGGGCTACTGCGAGTAATACGCCCTAAGAAACTGGCGCTCACTCCAGGAGCCGAACCGGTCGCAAAAATGAATCCAGGTCCAATCTGCGTATAGACCGATCCTGCCTCCGCCTTTGGAACCAAAATCGTAAAGAATAAACCCACTACTAGCAGGCACTTCATTGCCGTTTTCAAGCTGTCTCCCCGGGAAGTGTTTGATTTTATTGTCCTCCTTTGTTGGGCTGAATTCAATTGGGCAACAGCCAACTCGTCTGTTAGGAACTCCATGCATGAACACCTCCGCCTATATTGCGGTCGTAGATCCGGCCGTTCATAAACCCGAACTCGAATGCCTCAACCAGATGACAAGGTGGACGAAACTGCCCCTGAGTTATCACCTGCCCAAAATTCTGGGCACGCATACGCTGACCCGTCTGCCCTACCCACCCGCCGCTATTGTTGTCTTAGGTAGCGCTAGCTCGGTGAACGATGGATTTGATTGGCAGAAGGAAATGAATGCATGGCTCCTGCCGATGATGAATGTCGGCATTCCTACCTTGGGCCTGTGCTACGGCCACCAATTGATTTGCAGTTTGTATGGCTCGAAGGTGGGCTATCTCAATCCGCAGAAAGAAAAATTGCGCGGTATTCGCGAAGTCGTTCTGAAGAAAAATGCGCTCTGGGGAGCTGCAAAGAGCGCTCCTCTCGTCGTCACGCATTGCGAAGTCGTTGAGAAATGCCCGGAAGATTTTGATATCGTCGGCACGAGCCGCGAAGTTCCAATCGATGCAGTCGCGCATCGTTCGCTGCCTATCTGGGGATTCCAATCGCACCCCGAAGCCACGCCACACTTCTTTAACCCGAAGCAGGGGGAGCGGGTGTTTACGTCGCAAGAATTAGAACCGGGTCACCGGATTCTGCAGGCGTTTTTTGAGTATGTAGCGGAACGCGAATAGTAGACGTGGGCGTTAGCCGGTGCGGCGGAGATTGCGGATAGTAACTTCGTAAATTTTCTGCGCCTTAAAGAGCTCAAACAACACGGGATCGACTTTTCCCATCGCCACTTCCTCGGCCAAAATATCGAGCGCTCTTTGCAACGGCACCGCCTGTTTGTACCAACGGTCTGCGGCCGTTAGGGCATCAAAGATATCGGCGATGGTCATGATTTTTGATTGCAGCGGAATTTCGTGTGACATCAGGCCGCGGGGGTATCCGGTGCCATCCAATTTCTCGTGGTGGGCGTAAGCAATATCAGTCAGGTGCTTAAAGTCCCGCGTCCACGGAATCGTTTTTAAAAACTGGTACGTGTGGCGCACGTGGGATTCGATTTCAAGCCGCTCGTTCTCGGTCAAAGAGCCTTTGTTAATGCAAAGAGCGTGAAACTCCTCGTCAGCAAGCAGCGCGATTTCAGAGCCATCGGGCAAAAGCAGCTTTTGGTTGCGAATGCGTTCTAAAGCGGCCTTGCCATCTTGTTTCAAGACCGTAGGCTCGTTGGCTTGCAAAATCAGCTGCCAGAATTTCTCAATTTCATCGAGCTTGTGGATATACTCTTTTTCCCACTCTTGAGCGCGCTCGCGGTTCTTCAACTGTTTTTCCAGAAACGCGATCTTCACCGCAGCTTTGCAGATCTTGATGCGCTCTCGAACCGCTTCTAATTGATAGGGATAGAGCTTCTTGGCTTTGACCAGGACTTCTTCACGCACGCCAATCTTGCCGAAATCATGCAAGAGCGCAGCGTACTTCATCTCGCGCATCTCGGTCTCGGTGAACTTCACCGAGCGGTAGATGCCGACCTGGCAATCGCTCGTCGCTTGCGCCAATGCCACCGAGATTTCTGCGACGCGTTCGGAGTGACCACCTGTGCTTGGGTCACGCGCTTCAATGGCAGTGACCGAAGCTTTGATGAAGCCTTCGAACAGATTCTGAATGTCAGAATAGAGACCGGTGTTTTCCAAACAAATCGCGGCTTGGGTGGCGAGCGAAGATAAAATGCTCTCATCGTCTTTCTCAAAGACGACGATCGTTTTATCGTCAGCAGAAACTTTGTTAGCGATTTGCAGCACGCCTGTGATTTCATTCCGTGTGCTCTTCAGCGGCAGCGTGAGTACCGATTCCACAGGCTGATCCAAGCTGATGTCGCTGATTTTTTGATACTGCGGCAACGTCATCGGACGCAAATCCGATACCCGGGGAATATTCAGAAGTTTGCCGGTCAAAGCGACGTAGCCACACAAATGGTTTTCCACCACTCTATGGACAGTATCGCTGACATCAAACGTGTCACCGCTCTGGACAATCTTGCCCTGAAAAAGCATTTCGCCATCTTGCTCGTCGACTTTGAGCAACTGACCGCCCTGAGCACCCGTGAGTTCCACGGCTTTTCTCAGCACCGTTAGCAGCAACTTGGCTGGGTCGCGCTCCGCTGAGAGCGAGATAAAAATCTCGTTTAGTTTTTCGAGAGTTTTTTGGTCGGCCTGCTGGTGCGCTTCGAATTCGACTCTGAGCAACTGGCGCAGCGCTCGCAACAGATGAAACTTAAAATGACCTTTGGCTTCTTTTTGGTCGACGACTTCCAATAGTTCAACAAAGCCGGTCTTCTCCGCAAGGAAAGCCTCTGGGGTGGCGCTAACGACGATAAAACCGGCACGCACGCGCGGGTTTTCCGCAATAGAGCGCTTTAGTTCTCGCACGCGTTCCAAGAACGTAGAGTCGGGAACAATCAAAATAACTCGCTCGTGGCTCGAACGCGTTTTCTCAATCGCGTATTTGAGCGGATCTTGGGGTTTGAGCTGCTGGAAATGGTAGTCGCCAGGCAACGTAATGCCTTTGGTCGAAGGCGCTTCTTCCAGCAGGAAGAGCGTGTCGCGCGCGATTTTTTCCAGACTTTTGAGCATGAAACCTCAAATTCTCTTCGGAATTTCAAGGCCTAAACCCTCAACCCAGTGCGTTAACAGCCTGGGCAAGCGAGCGGGGCTGTGGTATCTCAGACACCCGCATGAAAGCACGCATTTTACTCATTCTCGCTCTGCTTCTACTGGCCGTTCCGTGCCCGGCCTCGCCCATTTGCGCCCGAGCAGTGGCTGCTGCCACACTTGATATCGGTGGCGACTGGGAAGGAACTGGGCTCACCCAGGAAATCTTTGAAAAATGGCTAGAGACTCTTCCCAACACCCCCACCAGCAAAAGGGTTGCTCAGGTCGCGGCCCAGCACCTGGGTGGGGCGAGTGAATGGGAGATCGCGCTTGCCATCAACGCCGGCCTCAAAGAGCGGACTCCCCACGACCGCCTCGTGCCGGCGCAGTCGGAGCGGGCCACTACTCCGGAGAGTCGCATCGGCCTCGGCTTTGAATACTCTTTGTATCGAGACTCCATCCGCATAGAGCGCGTGGCGGAAGATTCCGCCTCAGCACTTCAAGGCATAAAGCTTGGAGACAAAATCGAGCAGTTTGGCGAATGGAGCGTGGCCAGAGACGGCGCCAGAAAAGTAGCGATGCAAATCGCGGTGGAGCCATACAGCGAAGATAAGCCTGTCCTTCTTGCGATCCGCCGCGGGGATAGGCTCCTCCATCTAGAACTACAGCCATCGCTTTTTACTCCCGCACAAAGCGTCGGCGTCCGCACTCTCCAAATAGGCCGAGATCGAGTGGGAGTAATGACTATCCAAGATTTTGGCTGTGTATCGGTGGAAAGAGATGTCGCACGCGGCTTGGATACTTTTCGCAAATCAAATGTCGACGGGATGATCCTCGATCTCCGGGGCAACCCAGGCGGCCTAGTAGATGTTGCAAAGAAACTCGCCGGTTACTTCCTCGGCAAAAAGAAACTGGTGATGGCGGAAGAACCTCTCTTGCCAGGCATTCGGCCCGCCGACCACTTCAC
This sequence comes from bacterium, assembly GCA_022842225.1. Taxonomy (GTDB): domain Bacteria; phylum Bdellovibrionota; class FAC87; order UBA2466; family UBA2466; genus JALHPX01. Next base: position 3,392 of record JALHPX010000134.1, on the reverse strand, counting down.
GGATGCTCAATCCCGCATTCAAGTACCCATGCTGATTCTCGTCGATTACGGCTCGGCGAGTGCATCCGAATTACTGGCGGGAGTGCTGCAGTATTACCAAGTGGCCTATCTGGTAGGCACGCCGACCTATGGCAAAGGTTCTATTCAGTCGCCCTACACTCCCGAAGCGCAGGTCTTTGAAGGTCTGCCGGTAACTCTCTACGCAACCAGTGCACTGTACTACTTACCGTGCGGAAGAACTCCCCAACACCGCGGCCTGCAGCCCGACTTTGAGGTCCACCAACCCTTCCCCACCCGTGCTCAGTTCGTGGTACGCGAGGAGCAGTTACCCAATTCCTTATCGCCCGGTGCCACCTGGGACGCAGGCCTGTATCCCGATCCACTTCGGGATTGGTTGAGAGCCAGCCACCGTACTCCCCGCGTGCACTTGCCCGATGGTGATTTTCAAAAAGAAGTCGCGCTAACAATTCTGTCGGAATGGATCCGGCTAAAAAGGCCGCCAGGCTAAATATCGGTGCGGAAGCGAAGCTCAAACCAAGTAGGCTTGAGAACAGCTTGGGGAACAAACTCTGTAAGCTGCGTGCTGACAAAGGACTGCGTGGAAGTGGTGAGCAAAAGCTCACTCACGGAACTCGTTGCAAAAGCCACCTGCGGTGCCACCCAGGCGGAATAGCGCCAAGGACTGGCTTCGATTCCGACCGCGGTCGGGCGTCGCGTATGTGACTGTTCAAAGAACACCGGCAGACGCACGCGCAGCCGGTCTTCGTCAGCGTATTCCACACCCACGGACGTACGATTCTCCGCTAACCGTCTATCAGCGGTAGGAGAGTGCATGGCGTGAGGCGTGGAGTAAGTATAGGCTTGGAGAAAATTTTCACCATAGAGCGCGAGCTTCTCTGTCACCGGCCGACGATAAAGTACCAAGTGAATGGCGCTTAGCTGCATTTGCTCGTCGCGAATAGAACCAATCGAACCCCGGAAGATCGTCAGCTCGTTTCTCAGAAAAGAATTCTCGCCCCAAGGATGGAGCTCGGTGCTCACCGTGTAACTAGGCGACGTCTCGGGCAGCAAATCAGGCCGCGTAAAACCGAGCCGCTCAGTCGGATGCGCCCGCTTCTGTTCGTCGTCAACGCTGTATCCGTAGCTGCCGCTCCAACGTGGCCACCAGATATCCGCTAAATTTGTGTGAAAATTTCCAAAGTAGCGCAGGCGCAAGGACGCGCTATGTCCCTGCATCGAACCCAACGTAACAAATAGAAAAAAAAGAACGAACTTACGCAAAACTACCCATCCCCTAACCGCTCTATCTTGTCCTTCCAGCGAGTCAAAACCATTTTCTTAATCAGCGCATTTTCGGGCGCTTCTAAATTAGGATCTGCCTTCAGCAGCGCTTGAGCCTCGTCGCGAGCAATACGCAGCAGAGCGGCGTCGCGCACGATGTGGCCAACTCGAAATCCTGGCAGTCCACTCTGCCGGGTGCCAAGAAATTCTCCGGGTCCGCGCAGTCGCATATCTTCTTCCGCGATTTCAAAGCCGTCTTCGGTTTTCTCCATAATGCGCAACCGCTGGGTGACGAATTCGTCGCACAAAAGCACGCAGTGGCTAACCGTACTGCCCCGCCCTACGCGCCCGCGTAATTGGTGCAACTGTGAAAGTCCCAGTCTCTCGGGATGCTCAATCACCATCAGCGTGGCATTGGGAACATCGATACCGACTTCGATTACCGTCGTGGAAATCAGAAGTTGAATCTCTCCGGATTTAAAGCGATTAAGAATTTCTTCCTTCTGTTCGCTCTTCATCCGACCATGGAGCAGGCCCAATTTAAAATCGGGAAAAACTTCGCGGCGCAATCGCTCATACATATCGGTGGAGGATCGCAAATCGAGTTTGTCTGAATTCTCCACCAGAGGATAAATCAAATACGCTTGCTGGCCGGCTGTCAGAGTGCGACGAATCTGATCGTAGACCTTAATGCGGTCGCGCTCGCGCATCACGCGAGTTTGAATCGGGGCCCGGCCCTTTGGCTTTTCACGAATCCAGCTAATATCCAGATCCCCGTATACAGTGAGCGCCAAGGTGCGCGGGATCGGTGTCGCGGTCATCATCAGCAGATGTGGACTTGTGGATTTACCTTTTTTCAAAAGCTCCGCGCGCTGGGCTACGCCAAAGCGGTGCTGTTCGTCGACAACAGCAAGTGCTAAGCCTTCAAACTCCACGGTCTGCTGAAACAACGCATGCGTTCCGATTAAGACCTGAATTTTACCAGTGCGCACTTGGTTAAAGAGTTCTGGCTTATCTGGCGTCGAATGCGTTAGCAGCGCGCACTTGATTCCCATCGGTTCTAAGTACTTTTGCGCCGTCGCAAAATGCTGAATCGCCAAGACCTCCGTAGGCGCCATAAAGGCACCCTGGTAGCCATCTTTGGCGACGACCGCCAACGCAGCCAGGGCCACGGCTGTCTTTCCCGAACCGACGTCCCCTTGCACGAGACGGCGCATCGCTTGCGGCTTGCGCAGATCCTCGAGAATCTCAGAGAGCGCGCTTTGCTGATCACCCGTAAATTCAAAAGGTAGATTTTTCTTAAATCCCGACACGCTTTCGACGGTGACGTTGATGGCGGGAGCGACGTCAGCTTCCCGCTCACGCTTTTTTAAAGCCAGTCCCAGCTGCAAAACAAAAAATTCTTCAAACGCCAGGCGAGTGACTTCCGGCCCGGTCAGATTTTCGGCTGGCATTTTTTTGGGAAAATGCAGATTTACAAAACTCTCTCCCAAAGTCGGCAGCTTTAAGCGGTTGCGCAAAGCGATCGGCAACGGATCTTCCATCGTCTGCAGATTTGCTTCTAACGCCTGCGCCGTAATCTTGCGCAGCACCTTCTGGTGTACGCCCTCGGGTTCCGTATAAATAGGCACCACGCGGCCAAAATGTTGTGATGTGACCGGCTTACCGTCAATTTGTTCCTCTACGATTTCAAATTCGGGGTGAACGATCTGAATCACGGCGCCGAAGAGAGTGGCGGTGCCAAAAGCGAGAATTTCCGCGCCTTCAGTTAACTCCTTCATGAGTGAGGGATAGGCATTAAACCAAACCAGCTTTAGCCGACCAGAAGCGTCTTCCACTTCCGCGTTCACGCGCTTGGAACGGCCAAAACCAATTTCAGAGACTTTTCGAATCCGACCAAAGATTGTCACGTCGGTACCCACCATCACTTGGCGGATGGGAGTAATTTTGGAGCGGTCTTGATAAGCCCGGGGAAGAAAATACAACGCGTCCTCCACGGTCGCGATTCCGCGATCCGAGAGAATCTTTCCCAATTTCGGGCCAACGCCCTTAATCGTTTGAATGGACTCTTCAAGAGACATGACAAACCCTAGTTTTTAAAAGACCCGAAA
>JALHPX010000133.1 GCA_022842225.1 bacterium | reverse complement strand
GCTCTTCCGATCTAGCACCGTTTTACCCAGACGCACCAACTGGGTTCGATAGACAAAGACGATGTGCCCCTCGAGCCAAGAGGGACTGCGACGAGCACCAGCACCGATTCAAATCCTCGGTTGCCGATGCCTAGCTACGAGCCGGAACGATCTTATCCCAGTACCAAAGAGTCGACCCAGTTGCGCACCCAGACTTCGATTCCCGGTTCGGATGTTTCGCTTGCTAAGCCCAAGCAGGGCAAGTCGGCGTACAGTCCCAAGCCGATTAAACGCGATCGACTGTTTGATGAAGCGCCTTACGAATCCGCGCCGCAGAAAAAGCGCAGAGTCTTTCCTCCCACATTGACTCTGGGCATGCTTATTTTCGTTACGTTCTATGCATACCGCTTCTTCTTCGATGGCGGCATGCGTACTTATTTCGACACCGAGGATTTGCGTAGCCCCACCCAGAGCGCTCGGGAGAGCGAGCCAGTGCTAGACGGTACCAAAGTCCCTGTGGGCGAGTGCGCTATCAAAGTGGAGAGCGATCCTCCGGGAGCCGACGTTTTTGTTGGCCACGAAAACCGCGGTATCACGCCGACGACTCTGACTACGGTTTGCGGTCAGCCGATTATTCTCTCACTGCGTCTATCCGGTTATGAAGTGCTCTCGGAAAACCTCACCGCCCGGAAGCAGTACGACGAGTTCTATCGCAATTTGCGGCGCACACCGGTAGGCACTTTGGAGCTGATGGTCGACCGCAATGCCGACGTCTTCATCAACGGCAATTTTATCGGTACCGCCGATGCTAACCAAACTTTTGAGCACAGGCTGCGCGCCAGCCCCGGCTACGATATGAAGTTGGTGAACAAGGCCTTTAATCTAACCGCCGAAATTCGGATCCAAATCAATGAGGGCAAAGTCTCTCACTACGACATCCGCTTGGAAGATCCTCGTTTCCGTACTAAAACTCGATCTCAATAATGGGGATCCGAGTCGATGAGCCAATCTAAGAAATTTCTCGAACAAGTTGAAAAATACGGTGCGCATAATTACCACCCGCTTCCCGTCGTTTTAAAGCGGGGCAAGGGCAGCCGCGTTTGGGACGTGGACGGGAAAGAGTATCTTGATTTTCTTTCTTGCTACTCGGCGTTGAACTTTGGCCATCAACACCCGCGGCTCGTCGAAGCCATGATTCAGCAAGTCGATAAATTGGCGCTTTGCTCGCGTGCGTTTCACAGCGACCAGCTTTGTGAGTTTAGCGAAGAACTAGCCAAATTTTGCGGCCTCGACATGGTTCTCCCCATGAACAGCGGCGCCGAAGCCGTCGAGACCGCGATCAAGATTGCGCGCAAATGGGGATACGAAACTAAAAAAATTCCCGAGAACCGCGCCAAGATCATCACCTTTGAAAACAACTTCCACGGCAGAACCATCTCGATTGTCTCGTTTTCCTCCGAGGAGGGTTACAAAGCGGGCTTTGGTCCTTTCACTCCTGGATTCGTGAATGTGCCGTTTGGCGATCTCACGGCTCTCGCCAATGCTATCGACAAAGACACGACTGCGATTTTGGTGGAGCCGATCCAAGCCGAAGCCGGCATCTTGGTGCCACCTCCTGGATTTTTAGTGGGAGTGCGCTCGCTCTGTCAGCGCCACGGAATTCTTTTTATCGCTGATGAAATTCAAACGGGGATGGGCAGAACAGGAAAAAATTTCTGCTTTGAGCACGAAGAGGCAAAACCAGACCTGCTCGTGTTGGGCAAGAGCTTGGGCGGTGGATTGATTCCCGTTTCCGCAGTCATCGGTCGTCGGGACGTGATGGAAGTGATTCGCCCCGGCCAGCATGGTTCTACTTTTGGCGGCAACCCACTCGGAGCCGCGATTGGTCGTGAAGTGCTCAAGCTGATGACGGACGAAAAATACGCGGAGAAAGCGGCGGCCGTTGGCCAACACGTCCAAGCCCGGTTGAAGAAAGAATCCCTCCCTGCGGTCAAAGATATCCGCGGCAAAGGAGCGTTGATCGGTATCGACCTCCACGAAAGCACGGGCGGCGCTCGCCGCTTCTGCGAAGCGCTAGCAGTACGGGGAGTGCTCTGTAAGGAAACCCATACTTACGTCATTCGCCTGGCCCCACCGCTCAATATTTCCATGTCCGACCTGGACGAGGGGTTGGACCGGGTGATTGCGGTCATAAAAGAGGGGTAAAACTCCTCGGTTCTTCGGATTTAGCCTCAAATGTGTTAGACGAACGCTATGGAATTTCGGCTCTTCATAGCGGGCGGATTTGCTTTTTTTGCAGTTATTTTAAGTGGTTGCGGCGTCATGGGGGATCCCATCCCGTACACCCAAACCGAGTCCTTCCGCAAAGAACAACAACTCAACCAGGCAAAACCTGAAGCCCCTAAGGCCAAACGATGAAATTCCGGTTCATGAAAATGCAGGGCTGCGGCAACGATTTCCTGGTCATTGACGGAATCAATGGTGATGCACCGGAGTTTAAGCGCGGAGAAGTGGCGTTCTTGTGTGACCGAAACTTTGGTCTCGGCGCTGATGGCGTGGTGATTCTAAAGAAGAGTGAGCACGCGGATGTGGCTTGGGAGTTTTATAACTCCGATGGTTCTGTCGCCGAGATGTGCGGCAATGCGGCCCGGTGCGTGGTTCGATATGTTTCGGAAAAGTACCTGCCCGGCGAAACAGTCTCGCTCGAAACCGCCGCCGGAGTGATGAAGGGCAGAATCGTTTCCAAAGATGAAATCGAAGTCAGCCTGCAGCCGCAAAAAGATTATGAATTTAAATATACCGAGCATGTCTTAGAACTCGGTTCAGAAGTATTCCAAGTTTACGTCACAAACACCGGTGTTCCACACGCGGTAATTGAAGTGAAGACCCTGGCGGGCTTTCCGATCACGCGCATCGGCTCACTGGTACAAGCGCATCCGATGTTCCAGCCCGCGGGAACCAACGTGACCTTTTTTGAACGCACGGCCGGAAAGAAAATTCTCGCTACCACCTTTGAACGTGGAGTTTGCGCCGAGACAATGGCGTGCGGCACGGGAGCTGCAGCGGCGGCCTTGGTCTTTTGCGAATTGTATATGGAAACTCCGGCCATCACTGTTGCCGTCCCTGGGGGCGAGTTGCAGGTGGATTTGAGTCCCATCTCGCGTGTGCTCTTGCTGCGCGGTCCCGCGGAGTATGTCTACGACATCGAGATTGATTATTTGAATTCCGATTTCGAGAGGAAGTTGCCCTATGAACAGCGCAAACCCCCTACAAGATAATTCCAAGCTCCGCGGAGTCTGGGTGGCCTTGGCCACGCCATTTGATGCAGCGGGCGAGGTTTGTCTTAAGTCGCTTGAGAAAATTATCGATGCGCAGATTGCCGCGGGCGTGGATGGGTTTGTTCCATTGGGCACGACGGGGGAGAGCCCGACGCTCACCGCTGTGGAACGCGACAAAATCATCGCGTTTACCGTCGAGAAAGCCCGTCGGCATTCCAAGCGAGTGATCGCTGGCTGTGGCGGCAACGATACCAAGAAAGTTGTGGAGCTCGTGAAGTCGGCCGCGGCCGCAGGGTGCGATGGCACGCTCGTCATCACGCCCTATTACAACAAGCCCACGCAAGAAGGCTTGTGTCAGCATTTCCTAGCGGTTGCAGAAGCCGCGACGATTCCCGTTTTGCTCTACCACGCCCCGGGTCGCACGGGCGTGACCATTGCGATGGAAACTTTTGCTCGCCTGTTCGAACACCCACGCATTGCGGGAGTAAAAGAGGCCAGCGGCAATCACCAAACTTGGTTGCAGTTGGCCGAACGCTTCGGCAAATCCGGCAAGGTTTTGCTCTCGGGTGACGACGATATGATGGCGACTTTTTGCGCCATGGGTGGCCAGGGGATCATTTCCGCGAGCTGCAACGTTTTGCCAAAACCCTTTGTGCGGATCTGGAAACAGGCGCAAGAAGGGGATTTCGCGGCTGCGTTTCAGTTGCAGCTGACGATTTTGCCAGCAGTGCGCGCGGTATTCGCCGAAACCAATCCGGGCCCGGTGAAGTACGCGCTGTCTAAATTAGGTCTGTGCGAAAATTCTCTGCGCTTGCCACTCGTGCCAGTGCGCCCTGAGACAGAGCGCCTAATCGATCAGGCGATCGCTCAAATGCAGAAGGCAGACCTGCTGTGATTTACAAAGTCGGAGTCAATGGCGTTACCGGCCGAATGGGAGTGGAGGTGGCTGCGCTGCTAGGCCAGGGTCTGCAGCTAGCGTCCAACTACCTAGAGCTCGCCGATGCCGTCGCCAATTCCGACAAAGTCACGTCGGTAGAGGGCGTGACCGTTCGCACCTGGAAGTCTCCGTCAAGAGAGCCCGTGCATGTCTGGGTGGATTTCAGCCGCCCCGCTGCCACTATGAGCATGCTGGAAAGTATCGATACGCCGGTAGTGATTTGCACGACGGGGTTTTCGGAAAGCGAACTGGCAAAGATTGAGAATTATTCCAAGCGGCACGCAGTGCTGCTGGCTGCGAATACCAGTCCGGGGATGAGCGTGGTGCGCAGGTTTTTGGCGCAAGCGCTGCCGCCAACGGACTGGGGATTTTCCGCGCATGTCGAGGATATCCATCACCGACACAAGAGAGATGCGCCGAGTGGCAGTGCTAAAGAGATTGTGCGGCTTTTAGAGAAAGCCGGTTATGAAGGCGTGCAAGTGCACGCGATACGCACGGGCGGAGTCGTCGGAGAACACGAGGTCCGACTGATTAGCGATAACGAAGAGATTAGTATCGTGCACCGCGCGTTTGATAGACGTGTGTTTGCCAAGGGTTCCTTGTTGGGAGCCGTGAAACTCTTGTCGGTCGGCAAGTCCGGGTTGTACTCTTGGGACGAGCTTTTTTCCGATGCTTTTGAAGGACGGTCAGAATGAATCAGCCGATTGAACAATCCGAGCGGTTAAGACAATTACCCCCTTATATTTTCAGCGAGATTAACGCGATTAAGGCGGCAGCAATCAAGCAAGGCAAAACGCTTCTTAGCCTTGGCATCGGCGATCCCGACCGACCCACTCCCGTGGAAATTATCCGGGAGATTCAGAAGTGTAGCGAGAATCCAGCCAATCATATGTACTCGCCCTACGAGGGTACGACCGAGTTCCGCACGGCCGTTGCTAAGTGGTTTGAGCAGCGCTTTGGAGTTGCATTAAATCCGGATAAAGAAATTACGGCGTTAATTGGCTCCAAAGAAGGCATCGCGCATTTCCCCGTTGGGTTTATTAATCCGGGCGATGTTGGCTTGTATCCGTCGCCTGGTTACCCGGTGTTTTCTACGTCGATTACCCTATCTGGCGGCAAAGCAGTGCCTTTACCGTTGCGCCCTGAGAATGGTTTTGCTCCGGATCCAGATGAATTAAAGGCGTTAATTAAAACGCATCAACCGAAGTATCTGATTCTTAATTTTCCTTCGAATCCTACTTCGGCATTTTGCACGCGCGAGCGGATGGAAGCTTTGGTGCAATTGGCGCGGGATAATAATGTCATCGTGTTGCACGACAACGCGTATAGCGAAATTTATTTCGATCCAAACAATAAGCCGCTCAGCATCTTGCAGATTCCGGGTGCGAAGGATGTAGCGATTGAGCTGCACTCTTTCTCCAAGAGCTACAACATGACTGGATGGCGCATTGGTTTTGCCGTCGGTAATGAGAAGCTCATCGCAGGCCTGTTGCGCGCGAAGACCAATATCGACTCCGGTCCTTTGCTCTCGGTGCAGCAAGCTTGCCCGTTTATATTAGAAAACTCCGATCGCTTCAGCGCCCCGATTCGCGAAGTCTATCTGCAGCGCCGCGATGTCGTCTGCAAAGGCCTCGACGAAATGGGCATTGAATACCTCCGTCCTCAAGGCGCGATGTTTGTGTGGGCAAAAGTGCCTAGCAACATGGGCTCAATGGAACTCACCAAGCGCTTGATTCAAGAGCAAGGCCTGGTGGTCACACCAGGAGTGGGATTTGGCGCGGAAGGCGAAGGCTTCTTCCGCTTAGCCCTAACTGTGGAAATCCCGCAAATCGAGCAAGCACTGGCGCTATTAAAAACCTTTTTAGCAAAAGGTTAATGTAGATATTCAACAAGGCCGGGGTTTTCGAGGGTCGTGGTGTCGCCCGTGACTTCTTTGCCTGCGGCTAAATCCTTCAATAAGCGGCGCATGATTTTGCCGCTGCGGGTTTTAGGCAGAGTCTTGGTCCAGCGGATTTCGTCGGGCCGTGCGATCGAGCCGATTTCTTTGGCCACGTGCGCTTTGAGTTCCGCTGTTGCTTTTTCAAAGTCCTTTAATCCCGCGCTGTCTTTCGGGGTTACAAACGCCACCACCGCTTGGCCCTTTAATTCATCTGGTTTGCCTACGACAGCGGCTTCTGCCACGTAAGGGTGGCTAACTATGGCGCTTTCGATTTCCATGGTGCCCAAGCGGTGACCCGAGACGTTGAGCACATCGTCGACGCGGCCTTTGATCCAATAGAATCCGTCGGCATCGCGGCTCGCACCATCACCCGTAAAGTACTTGCCCTTAAATTTCGACCAGTACGTTTCTTTAAATCTTTCTGGATCGCGGTGAATCGCTCGCAGCATCGAGGGCCAGGGATGTTCAATCACCAGGTAACCGCCCTCGCCGGCGTTAGCCGACGAGCCGTCCTCGCGCACAATGTTGGCGACGATGCCGGGCAGTGGCCGCGTGGCGGAGCCGGGCTTGGTGGAGACTACTCCCGGTAAAGGCGTAATCATCATGCCGCCCGTTTCTGTTTGCCACCAGGTATCGACGATAGGGCATTGTTCTTTGCCGATTTTACGGTGGTACCACATCCACGCTTCGGGATTGATTGGCTCGCCCACCGAGCCGAGAAGGCGCAGCGTATCGAGCTTGAATTTATCGACGTGCTCTTCGCCTGTGCGCATGAACGATCGAATCGCAGTGGGGGCAGTGTAGAGAATCGAGACTTCGTGTTTATCGACGATTTCCCAAATTCTTCCCGGGTGCGGGAAGTTGAGGGCGCCCTCAAATAGCACGCACGTCGCTGCATTTCCTAAAAGCCCATAGACGATATAGCTATGACCGGTGACCCAGCCAATATCGGCCGTGCACCAGTAGATGTCGTCTTTCTTAAGATCGAAAACCATATGGGCCGACGAGATCACGCTCGTGAGATAGCCGCCCGTTGTGTGGACGATGCCCTTTGGCTTGCCGGTCGTGCCACTGGTGTACAAAAAGAAAAGGGGGTGTTCGGAATCAAACGACTTGGCTTCGTGGTTCTCGGAAGCCCGCGCGATCAAAGTCGACCAATCCTTAAACACTCCCGTAAGGGCAGCGGTCTTTTCGCGTTGGAGAACAACCACGGAATGCACCGCAGGCGTTTGCTTTACTGCTTCTTCTACCGTCTTTAGTAAATCGAGTTTGGTGCCACGGCGGTAAGCGACATCTGAGGTGAGGATGATTTCGCTCGATGCATCCAAGACGCGATCGCGAATAGCGCTGGCCGCGAATCCGGCAAAGATAACGCTGTGAGGCGCACCAATGCGCGCGCACGCCAGCATGGCAATAATCGCCTCTGGCACCATTGGTAAATAAATCGTGATCGGGGACCCGGGCTTAGCGCCAATAGAGAGAAGAGCGTTGGAGAACCGGCACACTTCGCGGTGCAATTGCTTGTAGGTCCAATTCTCTACACGGCCGTCTTCGGCTTCGAAAATGAGTGCTAGCTTGTCGCCGTTTTTCTCGAGGTGGCGGTCGAGGCAATTATAAGCCGCGTTGGTTTTACCGCCGATAAACCACTTCGAAAAAGGCTCGTTCCATTCAAAAGCTTGCTTCCACGGCGTTTCCCACCAGACGTACTTCTTTGCAGTACCTTCCCAATATTGCACCGGGTTGCGTTGTGATTCTTGCCACAGCTTTTCGTAGTCGCTGACATCACCAAGATGAGCTTGTTGCGCAAAGTCTTCGGGGGGAGGGAA
>JALHPX010000132.1 GCA_022842225.1 bacterium | reverse complement strand
TTGCGTTTCTTTGATGCCGCCGATAAGCGAGCCCGCGACCTGGCGGCGCTTCATGATGAGATTAAAGACTTCTAGCTCGGGCGCCTTGTCCGGCACTCCGACCAAGGTCATCGTTCCTTGCAACTTTAGTAGCTGGAGGTAGTCGTTGATATTGTGCGGGGCCGACACCGTATCCAAAATAAAATCAAAGCTGCCGGTGTGTTTCTTCATCTGATCGGCATCGCGCGAGATGATGACATCATCCGCTCCCAGCCGACGCGCATCTTCTTGCTTGGAGGTAGACGTGGTGAAGACCACCGTGTGAGCGCCCATCGAGTGAGCCAGCTTCACGCCCATGTGGCCCAATCCGCCCAGGCCCACAATACCTACCTTCTGCCCTTTGCCCACCTTCCAGTAGCGAAGCGGAGAATAGGTCGTAATACCCGCGCACAAGAGCGGTGCGACTGCGGCTAAATTCAACTTGGAAGAAACGCGCAGCACGAAGCTTTGATCGACGACAATCGAATCCGAATAACCACCGTAGGTCGGCGTTTTGCCATCGCGCTCTAAGCTATTGTACGTGCCCGTGAAACCATTTTCGCAATACTGCTCAAAGCCACCGGTGCAGCTGCTGCACGTCCGGCAAGAGTCGACCATGCAACCCACACCAACGACATCACCGACTTTGTGGCTTTTTACCTGGGTGCCGACGGCGGTAACTTTGCCGACGATCTCGTGTCCTGGGACCATGGGGAAAATCGAACCGCCCCACTCGTCACGTGCCTGGTGAATATCGGAGTGGCATACCCCGCAATACTGAATCTGAATGGCCACATCTTTAGGGCCCGGCTCTCGGCGCTGAAACTCAAAAGGTCCGAGAGGAGATTTAGAACTCTTTGCTGCAAATCCGCGTGCTTGGGACATAGATACCTCGTTGGCAGATTCAATCCCATTTGGTCCGTGGGAAGGCAAGGTGCTGTGCTATATACCAAGCGCAAAACCATGAAGATTTGGAAAGAAATTTTGAAAGCCGCAGCCCGGGGCCAGTCCCTGCCCTTCGATGCCGATGCCCTGATGAGTCTCGCGCGCGAGCAGGCGACAAAGGCCGGCAATCGCGGCGAAGTTCCAATCGGCGCCGTGCTGTGGAGCGAGGGTAGAATCCTGCTTTCTGCCTCCAACCAGCGCGAACGCAAGACTCGCACGGCAGGCCACGCCGAAATCGAACTATTGGATAAATATAATTCGCTCTATGGCACCTGGCGCCTGCCTCCCGACTCGGTCGTCGTCGTAACGCTGGAGCCGTGCTTAATGTGCACGGGCGCGTTGCTTCAAGCGCGCGCATCCAAGATTATCTATGGCTGCAAAGACACCAAGAACGCCGGCCTGCGCTTAGTGCAGCAGCAAATTGAATCAGGAGTGTTTGATCACACCGTCACCATTCAAAGCGGCGTGCAAGAAAAGCAATGCGCAGAAATGCTCTCAAAGTTTTTCCAGGATCGTCGTCGCCAGAAGGCTTAGATAGGTTGTTCTGAAGTTGCGCGCTTGGGGAAAGCTTTTTCGCAAACGCCCACTCGTTCCGCTTCGGGCGCACCGCAAATCGCGTTTTCAAATGTGCCGTGGAAGCGCTCCACGATATTGGAGCCAGAATCATCCGTCGGATATGTTTTGATTTCATCTGCCATGGCAAACGCGCGTTTGATATTGCTGTAATCCGACCCGCCGTAACCATCTCCCGGCGTGCTCGCGGACTCGCTACCGCCGCTTGAAGAACCAAACTCCGCTAAGCGCGAATAATTAAATCCACTGGCAGGCGCGCCACCTGGCTCAAATCCCACCGATCCAAATGGATCGCCTTGGAAAGAACTTCCGCCCATTCCACCGCCGCCACCCGAAACTCCGCCACCGCCGACAAATCCACCGCCGCCGCCAACGCCAGCCGCGCCGCCCGTAGGATCCGCGCCCGGTAACCCCGGCGCACCCGCAGGCATCGGAGGAGGAAGCGAAGGCAAAGGAATTTTATTGGGAGGAACTTGAAGTCCCTGCGCGCCCAAACCTTTCGCGGCCGCCAATAAATCCTCTGGCGGAGTCTGGAGCGTCGTGTCCGCTTCTTTCTCCTTCTCTTTCTCTAATTCTTTCGCTTTTAATTCTTCCTCAAGCTTCGAAAGCTGATCGCCTTCCAGGTCGAGTTTTTCTTTCTTGGAGCTCTTAGAGGAGTTCTCAGATGAGTCGTCGTCTTTGTCTTTTTTCTTATCCGAATCCGAACTGCTACTGCTGTTATTGCTAGGCGGAGGAGGAGATTTTCGTTCGTTACCCAAATTCTTCGCTAATTCGGCAAAGGGATCCTCTTTCCTATCCTCTTCTTCGTCACGGCGATCACCACCCGGGGGTGGAGGTGGAAGTTGCGGAGATGCGTTGCCGCGATCCGCAGAGTCTTTTTTGTCTTTGTCGTCCTTATCGTCTTTGTCTTCTTTGCCTTTCGCGGCCAATAATAATTGGATCGCGTCTAAAACATCGCTGCGTTTGCCACTAGACTTATCGGATTCTGATTTCTCATCCTTTTTGCCAAAGAAATCCGCATCCAGCGATGGCTTGCCATCTTTGCCAAGCGGCACCGGACTGCCCTCGCCGCCACCAGAGAATCCACCTCTCGCTGTTCCCTGATCGAGTAACTTTCTTGCCGCAGCACTGATCTGCGGTCCCACTTTATCGGGAGGTAAATTAGCAACTTTGGAATCGATCACTTTACGAAGTTGCTGCGCTTGTCCTTCTGATAGCGAAGGATCTTTCTGGCGAATTTCAGCGACTACGGAAGGAATTTCCTGACGACTGATAGAGCCGCGCTCTTTAAAGGCGCGCTCGATATTCTCTAAAGTTTGGGGAGCTAAGCGGACTTGTTCGAGTCCCTTCACCAGCTCCGGAGGAGCTTCCGTAGCTTGGCGCGCAATGCGCGCCGTATTTCCACCAGCTGATTGTGGTGATTGCTGCGGCTGAGGTTCAACAGAGACATTCTGATTTTCTGGTTTGGGTTCTGGCTTTGGTTCGGGCTCGGCATTTTGCTGTGCGCCGGCATGCTGGCCGGGTTGGGCTTCGTCGCCCTCTGCTGCGAATGCACAGAGCGAAAACAAAAAGGCAGCGCTAGTGAAAAACACTAGCGCGTATTTTGTTTTCAAAACCTGCATGGGCAACTCCACATCCACTCTTCACAACTGCAACTGCTAAGGTGCGCACACGCTGTCTACGATCAAGGGTTGATATACAGACCCTCAATGCTGCAAAAACAGGTCCTGAAATTCACACGTTGATCACACCGCGAATACACGTATTTTATCGTCGGAGAGACGTTTTACGGCACTATGACTCTCGTCAGTTAAACACCAAAGGTGCCCCGTAGCCGTCTCCACCTTTCAGACAATCTCGTCGCCAGCGCAGCGCTGCCACCCGCTTATCCCCTCAACTTTCCTGCCGAAAAGACCGATTGATCCCTTGCTACAAGACGTCTTTTCTCAACCCTCATCAAAAAAACAGCGCGCCATGTCACTCTTCATCAATGCGGACGACTTTGGCCTATCCGATGGCGCCAATCGCCGCATTCTCGACGCCTTCGACAAACAAGTTCTCCACGGTGCTAGCTTGCTGCCAAATGGTAGTGCGTTTGATTCCGCTGTGCGGGAGTACCGCAAACGGCCTGGGTTTGTGCTCTCGGTCCATTTGAATTTGGTTGAGGGCAAGCCGGTAAGTAGCCCCCAAGACATTCCCCTGTTGTTAGACGCAAAGGGTTATCTAAATTGCAGCTTTGGTAAGCTGATCGCACTCTACGTTTTCTCCACGTCAAAGCGACGCAAAGCATTACTCGAACAGTTGGCCATTGAGATGAGAGCTCAGGTAGCGAAGATAAAAGCCGTGCTGCACCCTAAAGCTCCGCTCCGCGTTGACAGCCATACCCACACGCACATGCTGCCCTTCGTGTTCCGCACCCTGGCAGAACTAACCAAGGCAATGGATATCTCCTACATCCGAGTGCCGAATGAGCAGTTCTTCTTTTTCACGGGCCACGTCTCCTTTTGGAAAGTCTATTTCGGTACCGGCTTAATTAAGCGTTTCCTGCTAAAATATTTATCTGGGGGGGCGGCCAAAACCTGCCGTGGCCTCGGCATCAAAACATGCGACCACTTCGTAGGAGTTCTCTTCACCGGCTCCATGACGCTCGGAGTTACCAAGGCCGCACTCAAAAAAATTTCGCCCCTACTTCACACGGAAGTTTTGTTTCACCCTGGGCGGCCAGACGATCACGAAAAGTTAATGTGGAAGGGTCGCGAACGATACCTTTCCTACTACTACAACGATTGGCGCATTAGAGAGTTCGACACGTTACTTAGCCCGGAGTTTAAGGCGTTCTTGATCTCTCGAGGAACCGATGAACGTATTTCTCGTAGTGGATGAAACTTACTTCTTTCACCCGGCTTTCCTAGCAGGCGTCATCGCACGCTCTCCCGATAAGTTTGTTGGCGCCGTTCTCATCACGAAAATTTCCAAAAAGAACAACATTGATACCTGGTTGAAGAAAAACTGGTACCAACTACGCTTTTCCGAGATGGCAAAGCTGTGCCTGAAGCAGGTACGCAGTATGATTTTGAATCTCGTGGCTTCACCTAAGCCAGGTTCGTTTCATTCCGTCCGCTCAGTGCTGAAGTACTACAAGATCGATTTCAGAGAAGTGCAGTTCAACGTCAATAAGCCAGAATACTTGAATTTCATTCGTTCCAAGAATCCCGACGTTATTCTGTCATCGTGCTCATTGATTTTTGGCAAAGAGCTTCTAGCAATTCCTAAGCGCGCTTGTATTAATCGCCACTCTGGCCTGCTTCCCGCATTCCGCGGCCTCTGGCCCGTGTTCCAGGCGTACCGCAATGGCGAACCCGTAACAGGTGTCAGCGTGCATACCATGGACAATCAAATCGATCGCGGTGTCGTGCTCTCGCAAAAGGTAATTCCGATGCCCCAGGGCAGCCGATTATATGATCTCTATCGCCAGTGTTTTGAGATCAGCGTCGATGCCGTGTTAGAGGCCCTCGACAAAGTCCGTAACGGTAATTTTAAGCCAGTCGAAAACGGCAAAGCTCAATCTTATTTCTCTTTCCCCACTTCTGAGCACTGGAAACAGTTTCGCTCTCGCGGAGGCCGGTTTATCTAATGCCACTTAAGCGCCATATTTTAGTGACAGGCGGTTGCGGATTTATTGGCACGGCCTTGGTCAAAAAGCTGGTTGCTCTCGGCAACAAGGTCCGCGTGATAGACCTAGTGAAGCCAAATCGAGCGGTTGCCAAAGTTACTTACGTGCAAGGGGATGTCTTGGATGCCGCAGTGCTGGCAGAGAATTTGGCCGACACCGAGCTCGTGTTCCACCTAGCTGCCAAACCAAGCGTCGATTTCTGCGAGTCGCAGCCACTGGAGAGCTACCGCAGCAACTTCTTGGCAACCGTGGCAGTACTGGAAGGCCTGCTGGCGCATGTGCAATCGACGAATCAAGTCGCGCGCATCGTGTTTGCAAGTTCGGCTGCAGTCTTCGGCAATGCGGGTAAACCCAATCAGCCGCTGCGCGAGCAAGATGCGATGGCGCCGCTTTCTCAATACGGTTTGCAAAAGCATGCATGCGAGAAAACCATTCGTGCCTTTACTGAGCGAGAACCGCGCCTAGAAAGTACCATTCTGCGCTTTTTCAATGTCTATGGGCCGGGAGTGGACGCTACTTCCCCCTACTCGTCAGTAATTCCCAACTTTCTTACCAGACTCGCCAACAACAACCCGCTCCAAATCCAGGGCGATGGCAGCCATACGCGGGATTTCATCCACATTGATGACGTGGTGCGCGCTTTGATTTGCGCCGCAGAATGCGCGAGCGGCGATTCACAGGGAACGATCTACAATATTGGTACTGGATTCGCTTGCTCGATTAAAGAGCTCGCGCAGACGCTGATGAAAATCAGCGGCAAGACTGGTCGTTTGGAGCATATTGCGCCACGCTTGGGCGATGTTCCCCATTCGGTGGCGAATATTTCTAACGCCGAGCTGCGATTGCATTGGAAGCCTTCGATCACGTTAGAAGCAGGGTTAGCAACCCTATTGGAGCCAGCTTCGCTCCCAACTAAGAAAGCGGCCTAATGAGCCCCTCGAAGAAAACTGCGGTCTCAGTGGTAGTCCCCTGCTTTAACGAGGCAGAGATGATCGGCCTTTTTCACACGGAATTAACCCGGGTGATCGATGCCATCGACGAATACGATTTTCAAATTTGCTATGTGGACGACGGCAGCCAGGATGGAACGATTGGAAAGCTAACGACTCTCGCTGCACGCGATGGGCGAGTGCAAGTGCTTGCGCTGTCTCGAAACTTCGGACACCAAGCCGCGTTGATGGCGGGTCTGGAGAACGTCACTGGTGATGCCGTAATTACTCTCGACTCTGATCTTCAACATCCCCCTTCGTTCATCCCACAAATTCTAAAAGCTTGGACCCAAGGCTTCGACATTGTTTCGATGGTGAGAGAAACCACCGATGGAGCCTCGCTCTTTAAGCGCATCAGCTCCGCGCTGTTCTATAAGCTGCTCAATACTATTAGTGATACCAAAGTAGTTCCCGGCGCGAGCGACTTTATGTTGCTCTCGCGCCAGGCCAAGGAAGCCCTGACGGCTCTGCCCGATCGCCACCTATTCATTCGCGGTATGATTTCCTGGATTGGCTTCCCGCGCACATTCATTCATTACACCGCTCCACCGCGCGCAGCTGGAAAATCTAAATACGGCTTAGGCAAAATGATCACGCTTTCGCTTAACGGCATTTTCTCGCTTTCGATCAAACCCATTACCCTGGCGATCCGAGTGGGTACGGCTATTATTCTGATGAGTGGAGCTTATTTTACGTACATTGCTGGGCGTTACGTGCTCTTTGGTGACTTAGTTCCCGGCTGGGCTTCGATCGCGACACTCGTGATGTTTTTTAGCGGCGTGCACCTGTGTTTTATTGGCCTGATCGGTCAATACCTAGGAAGAGTTTTTGAGCAGGTTAAAAATCGCCCGCGCTACTACTTGAAGGAACTACCTGAGTTTCAAATGCAGTCCCAAACAAAGGGAAAAGTGGCATGAAGACCGCAGTGAGCGCCCGCACAGCGAGCGCCAAAGAGCTTTCGCACGACCGT
This sequence comes from bacterium, assembly GCA_022842225.1. GTDB lineage: Bacteria > Bdellovibrionota > FAC87 > UBA2466 > UBA2466 > JALHPX01. The sequence goes on along the minus strand of JALHPX010000132.1, from coordinate 794 downwards.
TTAGGAAGTCGGTTTGAAAAAGCGCTGTCCACTTACGATACCCAGCGCCGCGTGGAGACTTTAGTCGACGAATTCTTGGTGCCTTTAGACATCCGCGGCAAGAAGGTATTGGACGTCGGATGTGGTCTCGGGTTTTTTAGCCAGCGGCTTCACGATGCGGGAGCGCTTGTGACAGCATGTGACATTGGGCCAAACCTGGTAATGGAAACTGCCAAGCGCGTGGGGTGCACGGTTGTGCAAGCAGATGCCCTGGCGCTTACTTCCACCTTCAAGCAAGACGAATTCGATTTTATTGTTTCTTCTGAATGTATAGAGCACACACCCGATCCCCAACGTGCAGTAAGAGAGATGACCCGTGTCCTAAAGCCCGGCGGCTACCTTGCACTCAGTACTCCCAATTTACTTTGGTACCCCGTGGTACGCGGAGCCACTCTGCTGAAACTGCGCCCTTTTGACGGCTACGAAAACTTCAGCACATGGCGATCACTGCGCAGTCTTTTGGAAGAATCCGGAATGGAAATCTGCGAACAAAAAGGCCTGCACTTATTTCCGTTTCAACTCCGCCTGCATCGACTTTCTCGATGGGTAGATGAAAAAGCCCAGGGACTTCGTGGCTGCATGATCAACATCTGTCTCCTGGCTCGAAAAATCTAATGAACGCCATCCTTCGCAAAAAAGCAGTACCAGCCGTACTGCTTTTGCTCTTGATCGGATGGCAGCTCACGTTCCTAAAGCAGCGGCATAAACTCACCGCGGATTACGCCCTTCCGGAAATCATTGGTTTACACCGGGAG
>JALHPX010000131.1:4562-7980 GCA_022842225.1 bacterium | reverse complement strand
GCACTCTTCGTCGAATCGGACTCCATCGAGAAAGCGATGCGCGAAGGCTCGGGCAAAGTTATTCGTGCTCCTCGTTACCGCGCCTCTAGAGAATTAGTACGCGCTGTTCGCGATGGCGAAAACGCAGTCGAGCTTTTTGAAAAAGCTCGCCAAAATGCCGAACGCTTGCGCTCGATGGGACAGCCAGTGATCCCTGAGTCTCTCCAGGTCGGACAGCCAGTGGAATTGCCTACGGGCCAGTCGTACGCCGCTATCTGCAACCTGCTGCGTCGTTCGGTTCACCGCTGGAACCGCCAAGAAGAAGATCATACTTTCGCAGAGATTGAAGTACCCGATGAAGGCTGCGTTACCTCAGACTTCGTCATGTACATGGAACCTATATAGTTTCTGACCGCTCCACAGATCGGGGATGGGACGTTAGTGGTACGTAGCGTTAACTCCAGGTGGGGTTAATAACCGATCTTCATGACTGCCTCCAGGGAGAGCCTCGCACAAGGCTCTCCCTTTTTTCATTACGTAGGCCCTTGAAAATACCGAAAAGTTGAGTGGAGGACTGGGGCTTGGCACCTTCCACAGCGCAAATGCAATTCGGAGTTTTTCGAGCGGTGGCAACGCTCGGCGATGCCGTGCTGCTCCGCGTTGAGTTGCTTGGTCGGTTAGTTCTCTTTGCCATAAAGGCGCTCACGTCTGGTTTCGACCTTTTGCCCTCCCAACGTGCTTACATCGCACGCGTCGTCCGCACTCAGATTTACTTCACCGGCTGTCAGGCCATTGGCTTGGTGAGCTGGTTGGGCATTGCTGTGGGTGCGGTGATTATTTTTTACGCCTGCTCCGATGTCTCGGCTCTTCGCAGTGGCGAAGTCAGCGTGCGGTTGTTGTATTTGGTGGCCGTTAAAGAAGTTGGACCACTGGTGTGCGCGCTGATCATTATCGCGCGTTCGGGCACCGCAGTGGCTTCTGAGATCGGCTCGATGCAGGTGAATCAGGAGATGGATGGATTGCGAGCGGTCGGAATCTTGCCCGAGAGTTTTATCGTCTTGCCGCGCGTACTGGGCGGAGTACTCAGCCAGTTTTGCCTGGTGGTGTTGTTCTCGGCAATGGCGATGGCGGGCGGATACCTGGTTGCCCTGGTTTACCAGCCGATGACCGTGAGCTTCTTCCTGGCTTGCTTAGCTGACCTATTGAGCGTTTCCGACTTTGTGATCTTTGCTCTCAAAGCAATCGGCACCGGCTGCATTGTCTTTACCAGTGCGTGCTTTTTTGGTCTTAAAGTCGAGAAGAGCTCGCACGAGATTCCTCAATGCACCACGCGAGCAGTGGTGACAGCGATAGGTGGGGTCTTGTTTTGGTGTGTGTTTTTGTCATTTGTGCACCTGAACTTCTTAAGTGGAGGGAGTCTGTAATGACCGAGACTTTCTCCTCTCTTCAAATGCAGGCCGCCGAACTGGTGAGCGAGCAAGGACGCCAACTGCTGGCACCCACTTCGCTCGTGATCGATAGGCCTGGGTGCTACCGCATCAGCTCCGCTGCGGGGGCGGGGCTCTCGCAGGTCTTAAAGTTAATGGCGGGACTCGTGCATCCCACGACTGGAAGCGTGCGTTGGGGAGAGAAGAGAGTTGATGACGAGAGCTTCCATCGCAATGCCCGAGACAGACTGGCTTTCTCCTACGTACAGCGGACGGGTGGACTGCTCGCTAATCACAGTATTCTCACCAACACTATTTTGCCGTTGGTCTACCACGGCTGGTTTTCGGAAAAGCAGGCGCTCGAAATGGGGCAAGGCTATCTTCAGGAGCTTGGATTTATCGACGAGAAAGATAAGCTACCCGCTTGGAGTTCGGCGAAAGCATGTAAGCTAGGCTTGGTGCTTCGGTCGCTGATTGCCTGTCCGCAGTACCTAATCCTTGATGAGCCTTTTCACGGACTCCATCCCGAAGCAGCAGAGAGTCTTTTGAAAGTAATTGAGCGGCACCAGTCGGAAAAAGGCTTGTGCGTTGTGATTCTGGGTACAGACGACTCTAGATGGGACGCGAAGCTGCGAACAAAAAAAATCCGTCTGCAAAACGCGCGCTTTGAAATGCTTTTTGAGAATGGGAAGGGTGAATGAATACTCAACTAATGCGAGAGCGCCGGGTGGCGCTTTTTGTCGGCTCGACGGTGATCCTCTCTATCGCCTTTGTCGTGGTGTGGTCGATTACCCGCGGTAGTTGGAAATCGACTGTTACTTTTCGTTCTGTTTTGTCGACGGCAGAAGGAGTACGCACCGGAACAGCCGTGGAGTTGTCCGGAGTGCGCATTGGCAAGATTAGTCGTCTCGAATTTACCGACAATGCGGAAGTCGTTGCCGAAATTGCGATTTTTAAGGAGTACGCTAAGCACATTCGCCAAGATAGCCGTGTACGACTGCTGCGCCCTTTTGTTGTGGGTGATAAAATTCTGGTTGTCACACCTGGCACCGCCGAAGCGGGAGTTCTCGCCGCCGGGTCCATGCTGCCAGCCGACGAAGTCGTGGGTCTGGCGGAGCTGCTCAACGGCAGCAAGCTGATTCCGTACATGAAGACACTCGAGGACGTAGCCTCCGAACTGCGGCAGCTGGCGGAGTTGATGGTGAAAAAGAAAGGCTCGGAGAGCGTTGTGCGGGTATTGCAAGCGCTTCCGCCTCTGGTTGAACGAGTGGCTAAAGTCTCTGAGGCTTTTGCTAAAAATGCTCCGCAGTTCTCCGACGATTTTGGTCGCATGGTGGGCAATTTAGCCTCCATGACCGACGAGTTTAAAAAAGTTCTGCCGTCGGTAGCGGCGATTGCTCCTGAACTTCCTAAGTCGAGTAAGCGAGTTGTGGAGGCCTTGGATGAAGCAGTGGTCGTCCTGAAGGCAATGCAAAAGACTTTCCTGCTGCGTAGTTCCGTACGCGAAGTGCGGCAAGAAGAAGCCTCGCGCGACGACGAACGTGCGCCTGCCTCTAAATAATCGGTTTGATGGTTGCGCTACGGATAGAGCGGCTTTTGCGCGGCAAAGAGAGCCTGAATAATCTGGTCGGTGAGAGGCGAGCCGACAAATGCCACCGACCCGACTTGGCCGCTGACCGCATAAGAAACTAAATCGCTCGCCATTCCAATTAAGATCTTCAATCCATTTGGATCGTGGATCGAGCCCGGAGCGGTTCCGGTTTCATCTACTTTGATACCGTCGACATACAGGGCGAGTCGCGAAGCGCCATCGCCGCGGGCCTGATAAACCGCGGTGATGTGCCGCCAGCGATTCTGAAACGCGCGAGCGGTGTAGTCAGCCTGCACGCGAGCCATTTTGCCGACGGCAGATGTCCCGTCCTTAGTAATTTCAAATTGCAAAGCCGTTGGCGTGAATTGAAAACGATAGGCTTTATTGCTGGAAAATGGGTCGTACCGACCCAAAAGAATCT
>JALHPX010000131.1:0-4552 GCA_022842225.1 bacterium | reverse complement strand
CGCCAGATTGAAAACTCTTGACCCACATTGAAATCGAAAACGATCCGGTAAAGCGCAGAGCGTTGGGCGTACCTAAATCAATGTACGAGGTATTGCCGTCTAGCTGAATGCCGCGGTTGACCCACCGACCGTTGCTGCCAGGAAAAAACGAAACAGGAATGCCGGAGAGCTCCGTCACCGTGGTTCCCGAACCATCCTTAAAAGGAATGAGGCCTGCAGCTTCGACGAGAAAAATCGGAACGACCGAGGGCATTGGAATTAGAGTGCCGCTGGCATCCCGAACCCAGACATAGAGCAGCTTAGCGCCGTCGCCCGCCGCCAAAGTGTAATGCGCGGGAGCGGTTGCACTCCACCCACCGACATCTCCTTGGCCCCCATCGCAGGCCAAGATCGGCGGTTCATTCTGTGATTCAGAGACGCACCAGCTGGTTGCACTGGCGCCAGAAGTCCACGCGAGATCGAGAGTGCGGCTAAGCGCGACGCCGCTGCGGCTAGCAAATCCGTCTCCCACAATCGGGGTGGGAGTTTGCGTAAGAGGGGTGGGGTCGTTGCTGGAGAGCGGGGCTTCGATGAAGTTTTCCGCGCAGTGCGTGAGAGTGCATACGCAGCAAAAACTGACTAGCACCCGTTTAGTTGCTCGACTTACCACTGTTTAAATCTATCTGACCAATAAGTGAACAATCTCGGCAAACTGTGAAAAGAATGACATATTTCATAAATGCGAAACTTTTTTTGCGGCCTTCTGGCCATTCTCTCTTGGGAGCTTTCCGCAAAAGAGCTCCTCACGAATCAGTTTAAAGTCTTGGATGCCCCTGATTGGCTGAGTGAATCCCTCGTCGATAGTGCCTCTAGCCGCGTGCAAAACTACCTAGAATGGGACATTCGCCGCATCACCGTCCGCTACCATTCGAATGCCGAGGAGTTCCGTCGTTTGGGCAAGGTGGGGCCTAAGGTGAAGGCTTATTACCTAAAGACTGACAGCACCATTCATCTGGGTCCGGAAGTAACGGCTAAGAATTTTAAGCCGATTCTCTCGCACGAAGCCGTGCATGTGATTTTGGCGCAGAAATATGGAGCAGCGATTCCACCCTGGTTGGAAGAGGGTTTAGCGAACTATGTTGGTAGTGAGGAACGCTCGGATCGCAAATGGCTCTTATCCCAAAACCTGCCTGTTGTTACGTCGCTTCGCCACCCGGCCACCGATCCGTTTGATTCACGCCTTCATTACCAGCTATCGACGGCCGCTATTGAAATGCTTGCCGACAAATGCGACCTCAAAGACCTGCTAGCGCTTTCCGTCGGTCGAAAGTTGGAAACGCACATGAGGCACCTGTGCGAAATCGAGGACGTGAATAAAACTTTCTCTGAATGGCTAAAAAAAAGCGCCTCCGCGAAACCGCGGAAGCGCTTTAAATGACAACAAATTTAAGAACTAGTTCTTTGCGACGGAACCACTACCAGTCAGTGTGGTTAGGTCAGACAATACGCTGACTGCTTCTTCGAGGATTGCGCCTGGCTCTTCTTTCTCTTCTTTTTCGACGACATCGGTAGAGTCATCGTCTTTAGGCGCGTCGGAGTTTTTCAGCTTCAACTTCTTCGCTTTGTCTTTCTTTTGCTTCTCCGTACCTTTTTTCCAGCTGTCCGCTAGCTTAATAGTGCCAGCGTTCTTCTTATTCTCTTCTAAGTTCTTTTTGATCTCGGCAAATTTCTCGCTCTTAGCGACTCGGGTCGAGGATTTGTCGGCCAGCGTTTTTATCCAAGCATCGGTAATCGGCTTCCACGCCTTGGCAGGCTCGGTGCTATTCGCAGAAGGAGAGAGGAAGGCCGGGATAGATTGAGCGGGCAAGGCGTAATCTTGGAAGCCTTCTCCAATGTCTTCTGCCGAGAGAACTGACGGGAGAGTGACATCCGACGAGACGCCCTTAAGCTGAGTGGAAGCGCCACCGGGGACAAAGAAGAGTCCCGTCGTCACTTTCATACCACCGATATCTAGAGGTAGATTCACCACAGCCTGCACAGACCCTTTGCCGAATGTATGGTCGGCTCCGACAATCACCGCACGGCGATAGTCTTTCAAGGCTCCGGCCAAAATTTCGGAAGCAGAAGCGCTTAAGCGGCTAACCACGACAACCAATGGGCCGTCATACTCCACTTTGGTGTCCTCATCGCGCAGTACTTCGATTTGAGCGTTGGTGCTCTTAGTCGCCACGACAGCGCCTTCGTGAATGAAGAGGCCCGAGATATTGACCGCTTCAGAAAGCAGTCCGCCGCCGTTGCTCGAAAGATCTAAGACAACGCCTTGAACGTTTTCTTTCTTCGCTTTTACGAGCAGCTTGCGAACGTCTTCTGACGACGAGCGCGTACCCTTTTTACCGCCGCCGTAGAACGAGGGTAAATCAATCACCCCGAGCTTTACCTTTTTGCCGCCCACTTCGCGGGTTTGGTAGGTCAGCTTGGCTGCTTGCTCTTCGATATTGATCTTGTCGCGTTGAATTTCGACGTCAAACGTCTCCGCTTTTTCCGCCTGGCGCAGAATAGTGAGTCGAACAACCGTGCCCTTTTTGCCGCGGATCAATTTCACAACATCGCGCAGGTCCATGTCGATCACGGACACGGGCTTGTCTTTGCCTTGAGAGACAGCAATGATTTTGTCCTTGGGCTTGAGTTTCTTGCTCTTCTTAGCAGCTCCACCTTCTATTAGGTTTTCAATAACGGTGAAACCGTCTTGAGAACGCAGGCTGGCTCCAATGCCTTCTAGCGAGAGTTCCATGGAAATCTGGAAATCTTCCATGCTCTCAGCGGATAGATACGACGAGTGGGGATCGAGCGCGGAGGCAAAAGACTCGATGAACAGCTCAATGCCTTCCTTGATTTTGCGTTCGCTATTGCGTTTCGAAATCAGCTCGTAGCGGTGAGTTAAGCTCTTACGCGCTTCAGGCATTTTCATGTCTGAGAGCAAGTAGCTCGACATTTGAAAGTGGATGACCTTCTTGAGGACTTCTTTTTTCTCTGCATCGGTCTTTGGATAATCGCGTTTCTTAGGATCGACGATCCAAACGGTTTCCTTATCCAGTTCGTACTTAGGCCCTAAAAATTCTTTGGCAAACGCTTCGTTTTCTTTGGAGCGTTGGACAATCAACGTGTCGATGCCTTTGAGCTTGTCGCAGTTGCCGGCTTTCATCGTGTTAAAGAGATTACTCAAGTCTTCTTTGATCTTGGGAACATCGCCCGACAAGAGCGTTGTCTTCGATGGGTCGAGCTTCTCTACAAATTGGTCGATGGTGCGCTCTTTCAGTTTCGAATCAAGCACGTGGTACTGATAATGATTGCGTAAATACAATCCCATTACCTGAGGGACCAGCTCACACTTTAAATCTGCGAAGAGCGAAGTGGTTGGGGTGAGGACGAGAGCTGCGACAAACGGCGCGATGAGTAGCCTGACAAGCGATTGCATGACGCTCCTTTATGTAGAGAGAGGCCGACTTAGATTATAGACCCATTTGGATATCGGACGAATGAGACAAATTCCTTAATTTCTTACGTTTAAGCAGTTTTACTGCATCGCGCAAGTTCCGTCGTGTTTTTTGATATTAGAAAAAAAACGGCCGGTAGCCTTTGCCACCGGCCTGCCCGGGGGGAAGCCTGGGATTTCAAAATAGGTCTCTAAGGATAAGACGGGGCGTCAATGCGAATGTGACCAAAAATTCCCACTTTTGCTAACTTGTGCCTGCCTTCACATTTCGCCCCAGAGTAGATCATGTCTTTAGCGCCATTGCAGGACTGAGTGGGACAGAACTGGATGTGGGTTTCGTCAGGGAGCGGCTCGAATTCTCCGGTGGCGGTGTTGCGCTCCATATTCATGGCCTGCACATATCCACTTAGCTCGGCCGCTTTGCCGGTTTTGGCAAAACTCTTGTTCCCCGCAGTCCAAGCGCAGACCATGGATTGTGCATGCCCAACTTGCTTACGCGCGATGGCAGAATCGGAGAGCGGTTCGCCATAGCCAAAGTAGGCCGTGCCCTTGTCGCGGCCTTGCTCTCCAGGCGCGGTGCGCACCTCAAGAACTTGGGAGCGTGGAGCGCTGGGCGATGCAGTCCAGGTGGCTTTGAGACTGCCCAACCCGTTGCTGGTCGCCAAATCGGAGACGACGTAGAACAAGTTTTGAAGACGAGACTTGGATGAGAAGTTTACCAGGCCATTGGAAAGAAAGAGATCAGGAGTCGGGGAAGGCCGGCTAACGATCGATTGCGCTGATTTGAGTTCGTAACGCGTGTTGGTCGGCGATACGTCGTACGTCAGAGTGAAGCCGTCCCAATCTGTACCCTTTGGCTGTGCGCCCCAAAAACGCCCGGCTTGTCCATTGGCGGTGGGTCGATGGGAGAGCCAAAACTGCACGGGGAACGGAGAGGGCGCTGCTCGCGTATTGGCGGTGAAATGCCAGAGATAGGCGGGCTGGTCGTCGGTGCCAGTGCGTTCAACGGTCACAAATCCGCCTTTAAGGACTTTGCCATCGGGCAATTTAGCGCCGCGCGTTTCTCTGAGTTTGCGAGGC
>JALHPX010000130.1 GCA_022842225.1 bacterium | reverse complement strand
GGACGAAGTGTTTATCAACCTTCGCCATTCACTGAACTTTGCGCGACACGGCGTCTTTTCTTTTAATGCCGGACAGCCAATCGAGGGAACCGTCGATTGGTTGGTGTATTTCGTGTTGGGTTGTTTGCATCGACTCGGTCTGCCGCTTTTGGAACTCGCGTTTGCCCAAGGTTTCTTCGGTGCCGTGGCGTGCATCTGCATCACGCGTAAATTCTGGACGCATTTTTCTAAAGCCTCGCAGACGATCCCCACTCTCTTGCTTTGCTTCTACCCCCCTCTCGCCTTTAACTCGGCTCACGGCTTTGCCACAACCTGGTTTGTGGCCTGTATCTTGGCAGCGATTTACTTTTTGTTTTTTGCCAACAAGACAAACGGCGGCCTTCTCGCCTTAGCGTTGTTGCCACTCATCCGCGCGGAAGGAATCAGCTTTGCCCTTCTTCTCGTAGCGTTGTGGGTGTTCTCCTCCGCGTCCAAAGAACGGCGCCGGAATCTGGTAATGGGGCTACTTATCGTCTTGCCGTTTGTATTGCTAAGCATCTGGCGGTGGAGAACTTTTGGCTCCATGGTGCCGCTGCCCGTTCAGTACAAAGCCACGGGCACGAGCTTGTTTTATTTCATTATCGGTATGCGCAACTTGGTTGCCGATCTTATTGCCTGCGGCACCTTTGTTTCGCTGGCCGCGATTTTGCTCCTTGCTCGTCGACAAAACAAAGAAATCGCGCTCGCAATCAAGATAACAGCGGTACTCGCCCTAGCGTCGCTGCCGTACTATTTGGCGGGCGGAGATTGGTTTCCGAGTTACTGGGGGCGTTACCTCTTACCGTTCTCGCTATGGTGTTACTTTCTTGCCATGGTTTGTGTCGCGCGCGAGTGGAAACCGGTCGGGTCGATTGCCCCCTCCTTGGCCGCACTTGCCTTGATTCTAGTCGTCCAATCTCTGTGGCCGATCTCGTCGAACTGGAAATTCTTCGACCATTTCTTCTCCCACCGGCGAACACTCGCAAAGATACATGCGCCAACGATTGGACGCGGCCATTACCGGATTCAAAATCTTTCCCAGCTTGGCCTACATCTAAAGGAAACCACAGACCCCCGGGACGTAATCGGCTCGTCGGAAGTCGCGACGATAATGTATTTCGCGGATCGCGAGACGCTCGATTTTTTGGGAGTCGCTAATCCCGAAATCGCTCGTAGCGCTGTAAGAGAAGCACCTTCGCTCCTGCGAGAGTTCCCACAGGAGTCGGAGCTGCCCTACCTGATTTTTAAACGCATTCGGCCCGACATCCTGCCACGTGAGAAGCCGGCTTATCTCTATACGTTTGACTTTATGTGGCGCGATCAAATGCCGGGCTATCCCCCCGAAGAACTCACCCGGCCGCTGCTCTATCAGGCAATGGATCGCTGGAATCGGAAACTCGGGTCGCTCATTCAGACTCTCTACGGTGGGACGGACAAAATCCTAGCTACGGGTTACGAGCCAGTCGTCGTGCGTTATTCCAATCATTTCATCAATCTGTACTTCGTCCGAGCAGACAAGCTCGATGACCATCTCCAACGCCTTGCCCAACGCGGCTTCCACCACGAAGTTTGGCAGCGCCCTTGAGTGCAGAGCGTTTTTTTGGTTTAACTACGGCGTGAAAATCATACTCGCAAATCCCCGTGGTTTCTGTGCCGGCGTCAATATGGCCGTCGATGGCTTAGAACGCGCGCTGGAACTCTACGGCACGCCTTTGTACTTGTTCCACGAAATCGTCCACAACCACCATGTGGTGAGAACTTTTCGCGAACGGGGAGTGACCTTTGTCGAGGATTTAGCGGAAGTGCCTGAAGGAGCCATCGTTCTCTTTAGCGCGCATGGCGTTTCTCCGGAAGTCCGGCAGCTCGCCCGGACACGCAGGCTCAAAGCGATCGACGCCACTTGCCCACTCGTCACCAAGGTACATAACGAGGCCGTGCGCTTTGCAGATGCTGGCTATCAGATCGTTCTCGTGGGACACGAGGGCCATGATGAAGTAATTGGCACGATGGGAGAGGCACCGCAGTCTATTGTCCTGGTGGAAGACATCGAAGACGTCCAGGCTTTGCCCTTCACTACTGAAACAAAGCTGGCCTATCTCACCCAAACCACCCTGAGTGTCGACGACGCCCAACGGATTATCGACGCCCTCAAGGAGCGCTTTCCGCAGATTGTCGGACCGCCGCGAGAAGATATTTGTTACGCCACACAGAACCGCCAAGAGGCGGTTCGTATTTTGGCGAAGGAAGCAGACCTAGTTCTGGTCCTCGGCAGTCAGAATAGTTCGAATAGCCAGCGCTTGGCGGAAATCGGCAGGACCATGGGCAAAGGCGCCTACCTAATCGATGACGTTAGCGAAGTGAAGAGCGATTGGTTCACCGGCGTCGAGACAGTCCTTGTCACTGCCGGAGCGAGCGCGCCAGAGTGGGTCGTGCAAGATCTCGTTTCACATTTGAAGCAGAACTATAACGCCGAAGTGGAACTGCGATCGATCAAGCAAGAAAACGTGCGCTTTGCTTTGCCGAAAGAGCTCCGCCCTGCTCGGACTGCAGCTCCATCCACCGCAGCGACGACTCCCTCGCTCTAAGCGTAGTCATCGCGACGAGCCATGGTGAGTAAGACCGGCCTCGCAGCAAATAAGAACATCGAGAGAATCCAAAGACTCTGCAGAATAGATCCCATATCCGTTGCGGGAGGCAGAAGGGGTGTGAGCAAAATAATGAAGGGGAAGAAAAAATACCCGCCCAAAACAACATGCGCATACTTCTCGCAAACGGCGATGAGGAAACCCATCAAGAACGCAACGATGTACATGCCGTGATACCCGAAATTAACGTAGCCCTCGGCGAGATAAGAAATACCAACGCTGGTCTCATAGTCTTCGCTACTTAACACACCATACGTCCGACCAAATTTATTCCAAAAGTGGCGAGTGGGTTTGTCTGGCCAAAGGGCTCGCGGAATAAACATGTAGGGAATACTGGCGTATGTCTCACCTTCCCAGAACGGCACTCGCTCCGGGGTGTACTCGAGTACTCGCTCCATCGAGTCATCGCCGGCTCGCATAAATCCGGCCATCAATTTTCCCGAGCTGGTTTCCTTGTCCATTTCTGCTGGATCCTCTTCAATGTCTTCAAAATCAACGTTCAGATCAAAATATTTCATGGCCAAAAGCTCATAGAGAACCCCCACCCGCTCGGGTGTCGATAGAACGACTTCGGAATTCTTCATGATTTCGCGGTAACTTCCTTTGACTGATTGAATCGCCGACATTGAGAAGACGCCCAGTGCAATAAACAGCACCCGCCAATAGCGCTTTTCCATACACGAAATCAAAAAGAAAAACGAAACAAGCGCACCCATTAGGGTCATCATTCCTGTGTTGAGGAAATAGGTGAAGGCCTCGATAAAAGTTGCAACCTTGATCCAACGCAAGAGCGTTTCGCTGCCCGGGCAAACGCAGGTAAACAACATCACCACGTCGGCAGAGAGCAGCAGAAAGTGGACGGTCAAGAACCAGGCAGGCAAAATGAAAACCATCGTGGGAACGATAAGAACATATGCCCCCAGAGCGATGAGCTGCCAGCGCTTGAGAGTGAGAAACTGGTATTTTTCTTTCTCCGCCACCGCATTCAAAATCAAGGAACGGCAAGCGTAATAGACAAGAATCAAAATGACCGTGCAAAACGCCTGTTCCTGCATCGCCTCCGCAGCGCGAGGCAGAAGTTTGGGAGCGCCCGGGTAGCGCATGAATTGAAACCACTTGGGAATGGTGAGCATCACCATGTGGTTGATCATGACAAAAGACAGAAACGTAAAATGCTTGCGCGTGAAGGAAACAATTACGGGCAGCGCTTGGATGAGGAGCAAGGCGTAGACATGGTTTACCGGCTCGCCGTTAAAGGCGAGATTTAGCTTCACCAGGATCCACAGAAATCCCCACAGGAGGAGTCCGGATACGGTGTAGATGTTAAAGAATGGGAGTACGACCGGCGCGCGAAGCGTGGTCACGTCAGCGGGCATCCTTGCCTCCGCTAACTTTATCGACGTAAACGCTTAAAAGCGTTAGTGAAGTTCAGTGGAAAGTTCGAGTTCCATCAAGAGAGCGCCCGTCTCCACTGCCTGGCCTTCTTTGACGCAGATATTCACAATCGTAGCAGCTCGGGTAGCGCGGATTTCGTTTTCCATTTTCATGGCTTCCATCACCATGAGCGGTGCACCACGTTCGACGACGGCGCCGGGCTTTGCCAAGATTTTCACGATCTTGCCGGGCATTTTGGCGTAGACGTTGTTTTCGTTATCGAGATTTTGGCCGCGCAGCATATTCACGATGCGCTTGTATTCGCTCTCCACGCCAAACTGAATGTTTCCGGCTGGACGCCACACCGTGTAATCGGTCTTATCGCCGACTACGTTGGCGAAGAATACCTGGCCATCCCGGACAAACGTACAATCGTTGCCGAAGAAATTTAGATCGGCCTGCTCTTCCGGCTCATCGCCGTAACGCACAATCAATTGGCCGTTACGTGTCTCAACTCGAACCGTGTGCTCTTGATCTCCGTGGCGAATGAAAAAAATCATCTGCGTAAGCCTTCCTCGCGGCCAATTGCCTTCCAACGCGAACTCTTATCCGCCATTCCCCACTTAGCGCCTTGGAACTCTTTGCCATAGGCGGAAACAGCGGCTGCGATCATTGCCATCTTCACTTCGCTCTCCGGCAATTCAGGGGCCTTGTAGTGGAAGTCTTCGCCGATAAGACGGGTGGTGTAATTGCCGCTGATAAACTTTTCATTGTCTAGAATTTGCAGATGTAGCGGCACATTGGTCTTGATGCCATTGAGAATGGTTTCTCGCAGCGCTGCTTTCGATCGTGCAATAGCTTCTTGGCGATCCCGACCCCAAATCGAAACCTTCGCGATCATGGAGTCGTAGAACACCGGAATTTCGTAACCGCGGTAAACGTGCGTATCCACGCGCACGCCCACTCCAGCTGGCATATTTACGCCGTTGATCCGACCTGCTTGAGGAAGGAACTTCTCGGGATCTTCGGCGTTAATGCGAAATTCAATGGCATGCCCGCGGCGTTCGACCTGCTCCTGAGTAAAGGAGAGCTTTTCGCCAAAAGCGACTCGCAATTGCTCCTTCACCAAATCACGCCCGGTAATCCATTCGGTTACAGGATGCTCCACTTGCAACCGGGTGTTCATTTCCATGAAATAAAATTCCTGATTGTCGTCCATCAGAAACTCAATGGTGCCGGCGTTAAAGTAACCAAGCCTTTTGCACGCATCGACGGCCGCATCCACGAGCTTTTGCCGGACTTTTTCCGTAACAAACGGGCTTGTGGCTTCTTCAATTACTTTTTGGTGGCGGCGCTGGACCGAGCATTCCCGGTCAAATAGGTGGCAGACATTGCCATGCTGGTCGCCGATGATCTGCACTTCAATGTGGTGAGGAGAAGTGACGTATCTCTCCAAGTACAAACGGCCGTCACCAAAGGCTTTTTCCGCCTCTGAGTGCGCCCGACGGAACAAATTGAGAAACTCATCCTCTTTCATCACCATGCGCATACCGCGGCCACCGCCTCCGGCAAGCGCCTTGATCATGATCGGAAAGCCGATTTCCTTGGCTTTCGCAAAGGCTTCATTCTCGTCGGTGATTCCATCTTTGGTTCCCGGAACGAGCGGTAATCCCACCTTCTCCATGGTCCGACGTGCCATCACCTTATCGCCCATATTGCTAATCGCTTCGGGCGAAGGTCCGACAAAAACAAGTCCCGCGTCTCTCACCGCTTTTGCAAAGTCTGCCTTCTCAGAGAGAAATCCGTAACCCGGATGGATTGCATCGGCTTTGAGCAACTTTGCGGCTTCCAAAACGCGCTCGGCGTTTAGGTAGCTGTGCATCGAAGGGCCTTCGCCTATGCAATGAGCGGCATCTGCCAGCGAAACGTGGCGCGACATTCGATCTGCTTTGGAATAAACAGCGAGAGGGATATACCCCATCTCGCGGCAAGCTCTCGCCACCCGCAAGGCAATCTCGCCTCTGTTCGCAATTAGAATTCTACGCGGTTTGGACATCTGGCTATCCCCTGATCTTACTTAAAGAGGAATGTTGCCGTGTTTCTTCGTTGGCAACTTGTCCCGCTTGTTCTTCAACATTTCGAGCGATCGGATGAGCTTTTCCCGGGTCTCTTCCGGATAAATGATCTCGTCGACGTAACCCAATTCAGCCGCACGATACGGATTGGCAAACTTGGTTTGGTATTCATCGACCAATTTCACGCGTTCCGCGGTCGGATCCGATGCGTCTTTGAGCTGGTTTCGGAAAATAATCGAGACCGCGCCATCCGCTCCCATCACCGCGACTTCGGCGGTTGGGTAAGCAAAGTTCACGTCCGCGCGCAATTGCTTGGAGGCCATCACGCAATAGGCGCCGCCGTAGGCTTTGCGCACAATCAACGTGATCTTAGGCACAGTGGCTTCGGAGTAAGCGTAGAGCAGTTTGGCGCCATGGCGAATAATGCCGGCATATTCCTGATCCGTTCCCGGCAAAAATCCTGGGACGTCCACCAGGGTCACAATCGGAATATTGAAAGCATCGCAAAACCGCACAAACCGAGCCGCCTTCATCGAAGCGTTGATATCCAAGCAACCGGCTAAGACCTTAGGTTGGTTTGCAACGATACCGATCGAGCGGCCATTGAGCCGCGCGTAGCCAACGACGAGATTTTGCGCGAAGTCTTTTTGCACTTCGAGGAAATGGCCGTTATCGACGATAGCCTCGATGAGCTCTTTAATATCATATGGTGCCTTGGGATTTTCTGGCACCAGGTTGCGTAGGCGCGGCTCACGGCGCAGCGGCGGATCATCCGTCGGCACCACGGGCACATCGTCCACGTTATTCGAAGGCAAGTAGCTCAGAAGTTCGCGAATCAAAAGCAAAGTGCTTTTTTCGTCGTCATTGGCAAAATGGCAAACCCCGCTCTTTGAGCTGTGAGTGACCGCTCCACCCAGGTCTTCCTTCGTCACTTCTTCGTGGGTCACCGTCTTGATGACATCTGGACCCGTCAAAAACATGTAACTCGATTGCTTCACCATAAAGATGAAGTCAGTCAGGGCGGGGCTATACACCGCGCCACCTGCCGATGGCCCCAGGATTGCCGTGATCTGCGGAACCACGCCCGAAGCCATTGTGTTGCGATAAAAAATCTCTGCATACCCGCCTAAGGACTCAACGCCCTCTTGGATGCGCGCGCCGCCGGAATCGTTGATGCCGATAACCGGAGCACCATTTTTAATGGCGAGATCAAGAATCTTGCAGATTTTTGCGGCTTGGGTCGCCGAGAGCGAGCCGCCAAATACCGTGAAGTCCTGCGAGTAAACGTACACCGTGCGGCCCGAGACCGTACCGTATCCAGTGACGACTCCATCGCCCGGGATCTTTTGTTCATCCATGCCGAAATCGGCACAGCGGTGGGTGACGAATTTTCCAATTTCAACGAAGCTGCCTTCGTCTAACAGAAACTCCAGTCTCTCCCGCGCGGTCATCTTGCCAGCCTTGTGCTGCTGCTCAATACGCTTGGCGCCGCCAGCGAGCTCCGCCTGTTGGTTCTTCTGCTCTAGTTCGCGAAACTTTTCCTCGAGATTCATAAGTTCGGCATCGAAACATCGGTCTTAATCGCTGTCAAGAAACCGCCAGCAATTGAAAAGAATTCGGACCGTTTTCCCAATCCTGGAGCGTGGCGTTAAGACACCACATCCCCGATCGAACTTTACGAAGCATTTTGACAGAGCGATAAAGGGCGGATGTCAGAACACATTGCCAAAATTAAATGGAAGAACGAAGCGACAGATTTTGATTACGACACATACGACCGCACCCACCTGGTGGAATTTCCCGGTGGAAAGGTCACGGCCTCCAGCGCGCCTGAGTACAAGGGCGATGCTCGCTACGTGAATCCCGAGGAAATGCTCGCAGCTGCCGTGGCGAGCTGCCACATGTTGACGTTCCTAGCCGTAGCGGCCAAGAGCC
>JALHPX010000129.1:612-8077 GCA_022842225.1 bacterium | reverse complement strand
CCACGAGCGCACCTAGCCTTTGGAATTTTCCGCTCGCTGAGTATTTGTGGGATGCGGCCAATGGCTCCACTCAACCAACTGGCTTTTACCTGGATGGCATGTCGGTACCCGACATTACCAAGAACGTTTCCACCGGCGCCTACTCCCCTGATGGCAATAGTGTCGCTTGGATTGCGCGGCCAGACTCGGCACCAGCCCCCCGTTACGAGGCCTACGATCCCGATTTAGCCCTCGCCGCTCAGCGCGGAACTCTGCAGGTCTTAGACCTGCTAACGATGAAACTCACGTCGCACACGTTGCCGGAATACGCTGACAAGATCCATTGGGTTTCAGAAAACGAATTACTCCTAGAAAGATCGTCGCAGTTAGCGCTCTATAGTCTTTCCGACAAGCAATACCAAGTAATGCTGGGCGGTTTTGAAGGTCTGAAAGTTTCTAACGACGGTAACTGGTTGATCTACCAAGCCCGCGCCAACAACAAAGACGAGGCCTTCACCCTGGTGAATCTCAAAACCCGCGCGGAGTTTGGCTTTAAAGAAGCGTCGAGTGGAGTCTTTTTGCCCGATGCTTCGGCGATTATTTTCAGCCGTAAAACCAAGGGTCAGGAAAAACCGTTTGTGAAGGTAGCTCTAGGTTCTTATCAAGACGGGTCCGCGCCTCGCGAACTGGTTCTGGGCGATGCTTCGCTCGTCGGCTTTGGCGAGTCGTTTCCCATCTGGGAAGCGCCCAAGGATGCAGCTGATTTTGCGGCTAACTTTGATTTTAAAGACGGCAGGACAAATGCGCTTGCTGGCATGGGCTGGGATTTGTACATCGTCCTTCTCAACAAGGGCAAAGAGTTTATGGGCTTTGACTCCAGCAAGCCCTTTGGCCTTGAGTGCGAATTATTCGACGATACCGGCAAGCTTTGGGCACAGTGGACGCCCGAAGACAGCGATGCTCCCAAACAAGTAGCGCCTCGCTTAGCACCAGGCCAAGCAACGACGCTCGATTGCGGAGTCGCAATTGAAGTGCCACTCCCCGTTCCCTTCAAAGGCGAGATTCGCTACCGCATTCGCGGCTACGAAGCTGCCACTGAAGGAAAAATCGCTGTTCCCTAATTCGCTTTAGCTTTCGCAAGGAACATGTCGAACGCGTGTGGAATCTTTTTCTGCGTGGCGTACAAGTAAGCCATGCGGATTAGCTCAATGCCGATCCAGATAAGATAGATAATCGCAATTTCCTCACGCAGATTCGATTCGAAGAACTGGACGATCCAAAGCAGGAATAAGATTCCTGCATCCACGATCGAGAACCGCAGATCGAGAATCAAGATGCCCGCCAGAAAACTCTGCGCGATCGTGAGCGCTAACTCTACCCAATGCACGTGGTCGAAATACACCGGCTCTAAATGGCCTAGAGAAATATTAAAGACGATTGGAATCATCGCCGCCAACATCGTCCACTGATTGATGTTGCTGCTGACCATATTCATTATGCCCATTTGCGCCTTGCCCGGCTGACGGGCCCAGTTAAACGCGGTGACTTTCTCTGGAAACTCCGACAGGAACGGCGCCACCCATTGAATGAATACAAACGTGCTGATGCCCAATCCGAGCGACCATTTCTGAAGAGTATCGATAAACGGATGCACACTGACGTAAAGAGCCCAACCACCGACGGCGAACAGCAAGACTACCGCGGTCGTTTTTGGGACTGGCTGCAGCCGGATGATCTTTTTGCCAATCCATGGCAGGTCCGCATCGTCGTGCTCTGAGGCCTCGGGCGCTGGCTGGCGCGCGATGACGATGAGGTAAGCCACATAAATAGTCGTCAACCATAGCGAATCCCAAACCGTGAGAGAGCCCTTAACGAGGACGTAGCAGAAGTAGACTACTGACAAGAAGAGAAAGAGCACGCTTTGAGAATCCTCTTTCTCGAGGACAATCTCGCGAATCTTTCTGCCCCTAAGAACGCCTTGGAAAAACCAGTGCGTGAAGAAAATCAGCGGCCACCCCAGGCCCACCAACAAGCGCAAGCTGCCGGTTAGGTTGGCGATCATCAAATCGCGGTTCTGTGCCCATGCAATCGAGGCCTCAACTGCAAATTCGGGAAGGGTCTGCAACCAGGCCAAGATACTCAGTGCCAAAGCCTTGGGGATAAAGGTCTGCGCGGTTTCCGCTGCCCAACCAATAACAAAGGCGGCTAGCAGAATGACCACTAGGCTCCAAGACTCGAGGATGTATTCCATTATTAAATTTTCCTTCTCGTATTCGATTTGAGGACGCACTTAGGCCCCTGCGGTGCCCAAAAATGTCACTCGGCTGAAAAAAGCCCCTTAAGACTAGCTGGAGTTAGTGAAAAGACAACGGAATTTGAACGGTCGATGCGGCACTGGCTTTGCATTTCCGAACGGTGGCCTGGGGGGACGGGTCTGCCCAAAGTCTGTCCCAAGGCATTTAGAGGGGTTGTGGGTCCTAATGCGGTTTCTAAGGCAAATGTTTACACGCGATGAGAGTGATTCGGCCGGCGATGCTGGCGAAAATCTCGATAGCATGGCGCGCGAAATTCGCGGCAGCATCTTTGCGTTGGTTGCCTTGTTCTTCTTCGTTTCCCTGGTGTCCTACCTACCCCTAGATACCACTCAGATTCTTAGCAAAAACTACGACCACGTCCACAATCTCGGCGGCATCGTGGGCGCCCTTATTGGCGAAGCCTTCTTGGGTACGGTGGGCGCTCCTGGTTACAACGTCGTCTTTATCTTGGTGTGGCTGTCGGCTTTGGCGTTCCTGGGAACCCCCTTTCGCAGCCAGCGCAAACGCATTTTTGGCACTTCGTTCCTCACTATTGTCTCTGCATCTTCGATGCAGATCTCGGCAGGGGTAGACCTTCCCGAAGCTAGCCTGCTCCAAGGCGGCTGGCTCGGAAAACTCATTGGCCACCAGATGCAGACTTATTTTAATACGACCGGGGCACTTCTGCTCTTGGGCGGGATCGCCATCCTCACCTTGATTACGACGATGGGACTGTCGTTTTCGAAAATGACCGCTGTTCTCTGGGGCGCGGACAAAACGGCCGAGGCCGAAGACACAGCAGAAGAATCTGCGGATGAAGTTGCGAGCGCGGTCGCCGGTGCCACTGGCGAGGCCGCACGTCCGGGCGCTGCTGCCGCCGCCGCGGTTGCTGCAGCCGCCGCCGCTCCCGCAAAACCAGCTCGCAAACGCCGCAGCAAAAAAACCGCTACAGGAAGCGATGAAAATACATTAGCCGAAGCGCTGGAAGAAGCAGACGAAGAATCCGAAGGCGATTCGCTGCAGACGCCCAAAGTTTTCGAATTTCAGGAAATCATTCCCAACACCGCGACGATTGCTCTGCCTTCCACCCGCCTACTAAAGGGCTCTGAGGGTTCGGCTAAAAAACTCAGTCGGTCGGAATTAAAAGAAAATGCGGAACGCTTGGAAGAGCACCTGCTCTCTTTCCAAATTACTGGCGAAGTGACGGACATCAGTCAGGGCCCGGTCTTAATCACTTATGAATACAAGCCAAGCGCTGGTATTAAACTAAGCAAGATAGCAGCCCTGCAAGACGATCTGGGTGTCGTGATGGGCACAAACCAATTGCGCATCATCGCACCGATCCCGGGCAAGACCGTAGTGGGGATTGAGATTCCGCGCCCCGAGACCGAAATCATCCCGCTCAAAGAATTGCTCGTGGAGAAAGCTTTTTACGACAAGAAGCTGCGTCTGCCGATTGCGATTGGGAAGACGACCGATGGTCAGCCAGTCATGGGCGATTTGGCTGCGATGCCACACTTACTCGTAGCCGGTGCCACCGGTAGCGGTAAATCGGTGTTCATGAACAGTTTGATTATTTCGCTTTTGTACCGACTGGATCCGACGGAATTGCGGATGATCTTGGTCGATCCCAAGATGTTGGAATTCGCCGCGTTCGCGGGACTGCCGCATTTAGTGACGGACGTCATCACCGACAATAAAAAAGCGATCAACGCTTTGGTTTGGGCATGTTGGGAAATGGATCGTCGTTACGCTCTGATGGCGGGCAATGGTTCTAAGAATATTGACTCGTATAATTCAAAAATGCGTGGCACCGCCAAGCTCCCTTACCTCGTGATTGTCGTCGACGAACTCGCCGATTTGATGATGAGCGGTGGTCAGGAAGTGGAAGTTTCGATTACGCGTTTGGCGCAGAAAGCGCGAGCCGCCGGCATTCACTTAGTCATTGCAACACAGCGCCCTTCCGCGGAAGTGATCACGGGATTAATCAAAGCAAATATCCCGTCGCGGATTTCTTTCAAGGTGCCTTCTGCTATCGACTCGCGCACCATCTTGGATGCATCCGGCGCTCAAGCATTGATTGGTAAAGGGGATAGCTTGATGGTTACCCCCGGCATTCCGTTGCGCCGTATCCACGGCACCTACTTAACGGAAGAAGAATTAGCGCGTGTAGTGAAGTTTATTAAAGACGGTAAGAATTTCGCCAAGCAGTTTATCGACTTTTCAGGCTCGCCGCCTGGAAGCGCTGCTTAATCGTCTTTGCTTGCACGAATTCCGGGTAAGCCTGATCTAGAATTTTTTCCCATTCAAAATGCGCAAGGTAGAACGCTCGCGCCTCTTTGGCTGCTTTCTCCCAATAGTTTTCGTCCAGATGCAGGCGCATCAGCGCATCGGCAAGGTCGCCGGGATTCCGATTCACAAGGATCACGCCTTCCGTGTGCTTCCAGATGCTCTCGGTCGCTGGCCCGGCTGTTGTGACGACCGGCAGGCCATGCGCCAACGCCGTAATCACCGACGTGCGGCCCGCACTCACTCCCTCATCAAACGGCGCCAGGAGCGCGACCGCTCTCGACATCCAATCCGAAATTTCAGTCGATCGCAGCACTCCTAACATCTGACATTCTGGATGTTGGCTGAGGTATTTCAAACGGGTGTCGGAACGCGGAGGTATTTTGCCAATCACCGCGCAGCGAGTTTGCGGGGCTTTTTGCGCAAGCCGTGCCCACGCTGCTTCTACTAATTGGGGATTCTTACTGGTGCTTAGAGGATTAAAGATCAGGACCAGCGGGTACTGGTGGCGCTCCGAAGAACTCGCGATGCGCTGGCGAGGCAATACCGTGGCGCCCATGGGAACCCAGCGAATAGAGCTCGCTTTGAAGAAATACAAGCGCTGTAAAAACCGCGCCCAGCTCTGCACCGGAACGTGAGTGCGAGAACACAGCAAAACCAGAACAGCAGAGAGAGTCCGACTAAATAAAGCAAAAGGCCAGTGCGCGGGACCGCGCCAAGGACGCCACAGCTCGTGCGCCGACAGATGCACTTGCCGCCCCATCAACTTCATCCCTAGAACCGCAACCACCAGACAACTCGAAAAGAAGCCGTTGCCTACTTCAGCGGCCGTCCAATGAATGCTAACGAGGGCATTTCGATTGCTGCGAGAAGTCTGGAAAAGTTTGTCAATGGAACTCACACCCCAATCGGGTCCAAACTCAAAAAGAGCAACACCTGACGGAACATTCACTCGCGCAGGCGAAGCAGTAAAGACCGCAACCTTTTTCCCTCGCTCGCTTAGCTTTGTCGCGGAAATTGCCACGACATCGGCAACGCCGCTGCGCGCCAGAGACAGGTGGGGATGAACGAGTAGAATTTCAAAAGACTCAGTATTTGTAGTTTTTCCAGCTGCGGTTGAGTCGTTCATAGAAAGTGGACGAGTGTTTTTTTGAATCGTACTTTTCGATTATGCCCGCTTTCACGAAATCCTGGCGAAAATTTCGGTTGTCGTTGTTGAAGTTCTTAACTTTTCCGGCGCTGTCGACGAAATCGCTTGCTTCAAAGGGATGCCAGGAAAACACATCGTCTTCCCCCCAGAGCTCTCCATAGGCTTGGATTTTTGGATAGTAATCCTTAAACGGGCGCCCCGCGTCCATGTGGCAGCGATTGCAAAACGCTTCGCTCACTTCAAACATCGAGCCTTCGTATTTTTTTGGAACGATGCCGAATTCGCCCATAGAAGAGGGTGCAAACGTCGTATAGCTGCCATTTTGCTTCCAGGGCACGCCTTTGACGGAGTCAAAGACGGTAAAGCGAAGTAGCTCCTTAAAAATCGAACTATCCTTCACTTCTGGCAATGCATCCGTCGCTCCATTTACTTTCGCGAACGATTTGGCGAAATGCGTGGCCTCTAATTTTGCGGAGGCCAGCGTGTCGGGTTTGCGCAGATGCTGAATCAGCGCTTCGATCTGAGCATCGGACTCCCAAGAGGCTTTCTGTTTGCGTTTGCGCTCTAAAGCCTGCGCCAAGTCAGTTGCGGTTTTGAAGGGACGGAATATATCGACAGTCCACCCCTTCAAGTAGCGAGTGCGTGTACGGATCTCAAAACAATAGTAATCCGTGCCGTCGACTAAGAAGAGGACTTCCCCAAAAACAGTTCCGACGGGGAACATCCATTCATAGCGATGCGTGTATTGATTGGGTTCCCACTTTGTCCAAGCAACGGGCAGAATCTTGCCCCCGCTTCGAGGCAGTTTCCAAAAATTGATCACAAACGTATTGGAAGAGAAATCCAAACCACCCGTGCGACCAAAAGGAAAATGGAATTGCCCTTTACTAAAGAAGACATCAGCGTGCCCACCCGGCACGGCGAGATCAATCAAGTTGGAATCGATCGTGTTGGGCCGCATCCCAATCGGCAGCACCACGTTGTCGCCAAAGGAATCTTGATAGCCCGGAATCATCGAGTACTTGTCATACCAAACGGTATCGTCACTCGACATGATGTCATTCAAATCAGGATCAGCGACAGGGGGCATTGTTTTTTGGAATTTCGCTAACCGATCGGCCGGCATGAGTTCGACCGGGCGGGCACTGGCCGCATTACTCACGACAGCAACATTAATAAGGAACAACACAAAAAAGGCATTGTTACACGCATGGCGGTAGTTCAAAGGTGCCTCCAGAAATGAGAAAAAACGGTTCAAAAACGAACGTGGTTTGGGCGAGCTAAGAACTAATTTTCGAGGTGAGTATCCAGAATACCTGAGTTTTTACGCGCGGCCCAATGGTAGAGCCTGTCAGGACCAGCTGGTGCTAACAAATGTGAACGAATGTTCCATCTTTGAGTTTACGACTGGTGCGCCGTTTCAAACGCGAGACAGCAAACGCTTCATTCTCAGAATCGAGACCTTTTTAGAAAACTTTTGAGCCTAAATCTATTGGCATTCTCATTGCTTAGTAAGTTGATTGGATTTGGGTTCGGCCATTCTTTGGAGTGAGTGAGATGCAAAAAAGGTTCTTTTTGGCGGCGGTTTTGCTGGTCACCGGTTGCGGCGGTGGCGCGGTTCATATTTCTAACTACCAAGAAGACGGCGCTCTCAAACCCGCGACAGCTGTCGTCGAGTTACTAGAGAAATCCCAAGACGCGGAACTCCCCTCTCATCTGCAAAATCTCAATACCAAATTGGGCGATGGATTAA
>JALHPX010000129.1:0-602 GCA_022842225.1 bacterium | reverse complement strand
ACCTCAATATGAGGAAAATCTTTTATCAGTTCAGTACCGCACCTGCCGCGCCGAAGCGTTTGAAGCCTACGCTGGATTTATTTTGGCAGTGAAATCGGGTTACGACTACGTGCTGGGAGCCAAGCGTGTCTGTGAAACACCTCTCAAACCCACGACCTTCATGGCGTTGCTGCGCTCTCAATTAAAGAAGCAGGGCAATCCAGTGAGCGGCGAAGAAGGTGCCATGGCGCTGCGCCGTCTCACGAGCCAAATTGAACAAGATCCGGGCGCGCTCTGGCAGGATCTGCTGGGCGCCGAAGATCATCTGTGGCTGCGCAACGCGCTAAACGCGAATTTAAATTCCTCAGATCCGACGCTGGCCCTAAATTTCGCGCGTGCCTATTTGCGCACTTCGGATGAATTAATCGCGAGCGATCTCTTTGCGCAGAAGCTTTTTCAAAACCCAGAGTTTGTGGATGCTCTAATGGTTGCAGAAGGGGCTTCGGTGACGGCTCGATTACTCGCAGAAGTTGCTGCCCAGCATATGAACGGCGCGGGCGCGCTCTCCGACGATGCTCTCGCCAAATTACAGACGCAGCTTCTGGATAAAGGCCTCAGCCGCA
>JALHPX010000128.1 GCA_022842225.1 bacterium | reverse complement strand
GGATTTTCTGGTAGCTTCTACCGGGTTCTGTCCTTATGGTC
Source organism: bacterium (assembly GCA_022842225.1). Classification (GTDB taxonomy): domain Bacteria; phylum Bdellovibrionota; class FAC87; order UBA2466; family UBA2466; genus JALHPX01. Next base: position 8,050 of record JALHPX010000128.1, on the reverse strand, counting down.
GAGCACTCTTCGTTTTAGGCAGATAACGCAGTAAAACAGCTGCCAAAATCACCGTTCCGCCCAAAAGAGTGCCGACCGATGGGCGCTCGCCCACCCAAAAAAACGCCAGAATCGGGTTCAAAAGCGGCTCAATCAACCCCAAAATTCCTGCTTCTTGCGGGCTAATCGATTTTAAAGAGTGAGAAAAAAGCACGTACGGAACGGCCATCTGGAAAATGCCAAACGCCGCGAGTCCCGCCAACTGAGCGCCGCTCACTTCCGCCACTTTGGGGAGTTCTCCCAAAGCCCACAACACCGGCACCAGTAAAACGGCGGCGAAAGCATGGTTAAAAAACGTGAGCCACCAGGGGTGAATACCATTGAGCCGGCGCAGAAAAACCGCCAACAATCCAAAGCTCACTCCCGCAAGCAATGCCAGCGCGACTCCGGCCGCATCACGCGGCGCCTCCGAACCGACGATAATCGCGACTCCAATGAGCCCCACTCCTACCGAGATCACGCTGGCTCGATCCACCGACTCCTTGAGCCAATAGTGACAAGCGAGGATCATCCAAACCGGTGCTGTGTACTGCAAAAAGATCGCGTTAGCCGCCGTAGTGAGAGTCATCGCGGATACAAAACTCAGATTCATCACCGCAAAGCACAACATCATGCCGAGTAAGCTGGCGCGCCACTGCATGGGCTTGTGCTGCCGCGGCAACAAAAGCCCGAGAAAAACACTGGCAAAGACCGCGCGATAAAAAGCCATTACTGGACCAGGCAAGTCCAAGGACTTTGCGAAGATGCCACTCGTGCTCCAAAGCACGGCAGCAAGGGCCATCGTTAAACGCGCCCGGGTGGCCCGGATCTGCTCAGCTGATTTATTTTCCATCACAGGTGTCATAACCAAAAGTCGAGCGCTCTGGTAGAATAAGCGCATGAAAAATCTTCTTGTATCGGCATCTTGTGCTCTTTCGCTAGTCTGCTTTGCCGCAGACAAACCGGTGGAAAAATCGGGTGATAAATCCGCTTCGGCCAAGCCCTCCTGGTCGCAGAAAATGCAGGAACTCTCGCAAGCCATGTCCGACTTGCTGCCAGAGTTAACCAGCCAGAAGCCGACAACGAGTCCAAAGACGATTGCCAAGATCAAGGCCGCCACGGCGAAGCTTCAGGGCCTGGCTCACACCATCAATTTAGCCGACGGCAAACCAAGCCCCACCCCACCGGATGAGGATCCGAGCATCGCCTTCTTGTCAGCTCTGTTTGAGCGCGAAATCAAACATGCCAATGCGTCGCTTAACAGCGGCAACTTGGAATACGCCAAAGGCAGCCTGCGTGTGATTACCAATTATTGCATCGCGTGCCATACCCGCACGGATCAGGGCCCGAATTTTCCGGCATTCCCGATGCCCGCTAATACCGCCAAGCTGCCCCGACTTGAAAAGGCGCAGCTTTATGCAGCAACACGTCAATTTGATCGAGCGGCTAAAGAGTTTGAAGGCGTGATTTCGGATTCTGCTTATGCCAAGAAAAACCAGCTCGATTGGGGCCGTGCGGTTCGGCAGGCATTTACTATCGCGGTGCGCGTGAAAAAAGATCCTAATTTAGCAATGGATATCGTCAATAAGGTCGAAAAATTGCGACCGGTTCCGCCTCTATTTAAGGAGTATGTTCCTGCTTGGAAAGAAAGCATCCAGCAATGGAAAGACGAGAAGACCAAGGACTTTACGACGGAAGCTGAAATGTATGCAGAAGCCCAGCGCTTGTTAGCAGCAGCAACTAAGCTGCAGAAATACCCGCTGGATCACTCGGCGGATATTTTGTTCCTGCGCATTTCCATGGTCTCGCATGCGATTTTAGCCAAATACCCAAAGGGCGCTCATGCCAGCGAGGCTTTTTACTTCGCCGGCCAAGCTTATGACTTGCTAGACGACCACCTCGCCTCGCCTCTGCCGGAAATGTATTACGAAGCCTGCATTCGAAATACACCGCACACGGAAGTTGCGAGCCAGTGCTACAAGAAATACGAAGCGAACGTGAATTTTGGTTACACCGGTAGCGGTGGTACTTCGATTCCAGAAGATCTCAAGGAGCTTCTATCCGAGCTTAAAGGCCTGGCAACAAGCACAGATAAATCCGGTAAAACCGACAAAAAAACTGAGAGCTAATGAACTTTCCACAGGCGCTTCGGGCACTGAGTACGGGATCGGCCGTGTTTGCGGCCTTGGCTTTTGTGCTTTTACGAGTGGGGACAGTTGAGAGACTTCTCAGTCCGAATGGCAAACCGCTGCCGGTGCAGCTCCTGGTCTTAGGTGCGGTGGCCATCGCAATCGCTAGTTGGGTCTACTCCCTCTGCTTTTCCGCGGAAGGCTATCCCTCTTTACAAAGTTCAGCTCCCGGCCATCCCTTTACTCCTCCGCGTCGCGACCGTCGCTTGCAGGCCTTACTTGCCACTATTTTGGTTTTTATCGGCGTTCGTGCCATCACGGAAGTAACGACCACCACCATGGACTGGGACGAGTACGCACACAGCTCCCACCTGGCGATGGGTGATTATTCAGTCTCGATGGATCCGTTTCACTTTGGGCAGCACACTCTATCGTCGATATTTTCCACATTCTCGATGCTGGTAGCCGGTGCAAGCCCTGGTGCCGCGAGGGCCCCGGTTGTTCTTTTTACTTTGATTTTTTTGGTAACTGTTTTCTTTCTCTGCTCACGGCACTTATCGTCTTTTTCTTCTGTCATTCTAGTGGCCCATTTGGCGGTGAATCCGTGGGTGCGGTGGTATTTACATTCACAACGGGGCTACGCTGCCCTGCTGGCGATTACAACGTTAGGAATTTTCTACATCTTTGAATGGCACCGCGGCTATCTAGCCTGCGCCAAGGTTTCTCGCCTGCTGTTGATTCTCTTTTTCACTGCCCTCTTTGTTCATCTCTTCGCCGCCCTGCATTTTTTCTGCCTGTTCTTTGCACTTGCAGTTTGCATGGCCATTCATCGCAATAGCTGGTCACCCGAAAAAGTGGCTGAGGGTAAAAAGCTACTGATGATTCCACTTTATGTCGGGCCGATTTTTGCGGCCCTTGCGGTGGGGAGTATTCTTTCGCTTTCTTCCTATGGGCATGTGCTCAAAGCGACCGAGTTTAAAATTGAGAACAATCTCGTCGCTATCTTACAAACCCTGGGACTCTACAGGGAATATTGGTTGCGTGCGTTCACTGTACTGGCACTGGGGCTTTGGCTATATGCGTGCCGCAAACGAATGGAGCTTAGCTTTCAGATTCTTATCGCGCCCATCACCTTATTGTTCTTTGTCTTCGTGATCTATGCGCTCAAAGCAGATCCCTACACTCGCCTCTATATCGGCATGATCCTTCCCTTTGTCTTGATGACGACAGGTCTTTTGGAAGATGCTTTTGCGCTGACGAGGCAGAAGTTGATTTGGCTCGTGGCACTCATGTTGTTTGTCGTTGTTCCTCTGCAGAGTTATGTGCCGCAGGAAACGAGCTTCGGAAATCGGCTCACCACTTTTACTAAGTTTATGAAAGCGCACCGCGAGCGCTACGCCCAGCCAGGAACTTGCGCTACTGCCTCGGGTGATCCGTGGTTAGTGAAGTTTTCAGTGCTCTATATACCGCCGCAAACCGCCACACCTTGCGAGCGCGAGGTAAATCTGCACTTAGCGCTGGAAGGACCGCTGGAGAATACTCCCGTGCCGCCAAAGTACGCGGATTGGAGACTAGTAGAGAGTGTGAATAATGAAGATGGGCACTATTTGCTGCTGGAGAAGCAGGCGATTTAGCTCAAGACGCGGAATTTGAAGAGTGTGACAATGGCGACCACGCCATCCTGCCAACGGATTTTTTTACCTTCTTCCAAACTGCGCGGTTCGTAGTGGATGGGGACTTCTAGAATGCCAACGGAGCCGCGGATTAATTTGGCCGTAATTTCGTGATCGGTTTCAAAGCCGCTGGTGACAACTTTCATTTTGCGGATAGCGCTCGCTGGATAGATTTTATAGGCAGTGAGAGTGTCAGAGATCCACTTGCCATAGAGTAAGTAGGTGATCCACGTCAGCACCTTGCCAGCAAGCCAAGGCCCCCAACCCTGTCCTTTCCACTTAGCTAGAAAACCCGACTTCTGAAAAACTTTTGAGCCTAGCGTGCGACTGCCGTAAACAGCGGTGCCAGGATGGGAAGTCAGGCACTTCAGCATTTCTAGATAATCCATCGGGTCGTATTCGAGATCCGCATCTTGGACCAAGATGTAGTCGCCAGTTGATTCCGATATCCCGCGCTGCACGGCTTTGCCTTTGCCGCCATTGGGAGACTGGCGAAAGCAGCGAACCCCTTGAAAGCTCTGCGCGAGTTCCAGCGTACCATCCGTCGAGCCATCGTCGACAAAAACAACTTCCTTAGTAAACCCCAGCTTCTCCACCGGAACTGCGAGCACCCGCTCCAGCAGCGTGCGCACATATCGGCTTTCATTATAAGCTGGAATCACGATGGAGAGTTTGGGCATGATTAGGCTCGGGTGTTTGCAAGTTTGAGTCGGAACAAAATCCACAACGCACCGATGCCGCCGAGGATGGTGGTTTTCTTTCCGTCCCTCTTTCGACGGGGGACGTAGGACACTGGCAATTCTAAAATAAACGTCGAGTTGCGGCTTAATTGCGCAACAAACTCCGTCTCTAGATCAATACCTCGTGCAGAGAGCTTCAAATTCTGCAGGCACTGAGATGAGAAGGCTTTGATTCCAGTGAGAGGGTCGGTCACAAAACGATTGTAGAGTACGAGTCCGCTTAAGCTTAGAAGGAGACCACCATACCGACTGATCAGATACGGGATTTTTTTGCCGCCGTAGATTTCAAGAATACGGCTGCCAACATTCACGCATTTAATGGCGCGGCTTCCGAAAACCGCAGCAGCTTCGCCTTTAGTAATCGGACCTATAACTTTGTACAGATCTTCTGCGTCGTACTCCCCGTCGCAGGGGAAGGTAACCACAACACTCCCGCGAGCCTTGGCAATCCCATGTCGAATCGCTTCTCCGCGGCCCTTGCAATCAGGCACTTTGTAAACACTCACGGCGGGATGGCTTGCCGCCAATTCATAAGTACCGTCAGTCGAACCGCCATCGAGCACCAAGATTTCTTTCGTCAGACCCTCATAGCCAAAATCGAGTTTTTCTAAGTCCTGCAGCACGGAATCAATTGCCGCCGCCTCATTTAATGCCGGCACCAGAATGCTCACCATGTGCGGGCGCGAGCCGATTAAGTCGGAGCGCTTTTCGCCGAGAATTCTCACGATAGCGTCGAGAATTCTTCCGCCGAGATGCTTACCATTCTCGCCTTCCCAGTTCTCAAACACCGCAGCGCCTGGAGGGAGCAAGTCGCGATCTCTCACTGGAATGTAGCGCGGGTCGCTAGCCTTCTTAGCACGCTCTAACTCATTCGACTGTAAGAAGCAGCGGGTAACTAACGCTCCTGCCTGCACGCCAGCCGATGCAGTCTTGGAAAGATAACGAATCACTTTCTGATAAATACTTCCGGCGCTCTCCCCTATGGTCTCGTTGTCCTCTTGAATATTGCAGATAAAGATCTTCTCGGCCTTGCACTTTGCAATCACATCGCCAATGCCCTGGGTGAGGTACGAAGGCAGTAAAGAGGAATGTTGCGTGCCAGGCCCGTAGAGAATGGCATCCGCAGATTGCAAAGCTTTGGTTGCTTCGGGATTTAGTAATGGAGTCAGAGAACGTTTCTTGAGGAAAGCCGTTCGCTCTTTTGCAGGCAATGCCATCACTTCGCGTTGAGCAGATTCCGAAAGGGGCGATTCAAAGAGAAAAAGCTCGGTGATGGGCGCTGGACTTTGCTCGCTAACAATCGAGGCCTCGTCAAAGAGAATGCTGCCATCTTGCTTTATGGCCGACAGACAATAACCTTCACCCTGAGTGACGTTTAAGACCTTGGCAGAAATCGGAACAATGCTGGTGAATTGGCGAACTGCCTCGTTAAAGTTGCGTCCAACCTGAAGGTAGATTCCACCAAAAACCAAATTACCCAACGAGCAATCGGCAAAAGAGAAGCTGCTGCCCTGCTTTACCTGCTCGTGATAGTAGCGAAGAAAGGCCCCAAGACTTTTAGAGACGATACGAGCGTGTTCCAAAGTCAGCGCATCGCGGACAAATGCAAAAGAGATCGCCGATGGTTTCTCATCCAGATTGACCAGTTGAGCCAGCAGTTCTAACGCCTGTGCCGTCGTGAAGTCCTGCGGCAGGCGGTACTCTAGCAAATACCTCAATGCCGAGAGCTGTGGGTGAGCGGCACCTAGAATAGTCGTGTACGTCTTGCGGATATCGGAAGGCCCAAGCATTCCCGGAATGAATTTACGCAAGCGACCCGTCGATAAGCCGTCGTCGTAAGTGTTCACGAGAACATGCAATTTCACTTGGGGTTGCCGAACCATGTTTTCAATAATTGTGGTGCAACCACGGCCGCCGGAGAAAAGCGCTATGGAAATCGGGTGCTCGTTGGAGCGCGCATGCGCTCTGGCTACCAAAAGCTTCTCTACTTTGCGGGCATCGGAGCGGGTGTTTACTCCAGCACCTTCGCTTGCGTCTTTCATGCGCAGGCTAAGAACCGCTCCAGCATGCGTTTCAAAGCGTGGGAAAAGCGGCAGCAGGTTCCACTCCTGCGTCTTTGCGCCAATGGCAGAAAGGCTCGAGCGAGATTCCGCAAGGACTCGGCGTAAGGCATCGGACGTAAAAGCAAAGAAACCAATATCGGACTCGCCCGTTTTTTTGGTCGGTGGAATCTGGCCTTCTCGCGCTTGGTGAACGGCGGTTATCCGACCACCTTCCGCGCGTTCTATCGACGTATAGGGCTTCTCCACGGTGATGGTGGGCAAAGTAAAAGTACTACCTAGTCGCGATTCGTGGGCAAAGAGGCAAGCGGCAACAGTGGTCGGACGGATCAGCACCTGATCGCCCCAAAGAGTAGCCACGTTTTGGGTCGTTACAGATTCTAAACCTGTGTGAATGGCATCTGCCATTCCTCGAGGCTCTTTTTGATTCGCAAAACGGATTTTGTGAAAATACGAATAGCCCTGAAGCACTTTCTCAATGCGTCTACGATCACGTGGAGCTACAACCAGCACCAATTGCGAAAACAGTGCTTCAATCGGCTCCAGCACAGAGCACAGCATCGGTCGCCCTGCGATCGGAAATAGGCACTTGGGGCCATCAAAGAGAAGTCGCGAGCCACGACCGGCGACGGGAACCAGGAGAGTCCAAAGCAGCGGATTAGATTTCTGTTCAGAAGTAGGCGCAACTAGGTCGCGGATAGACGTAAGATCCGGGCGCGCCGGCAAAGATAAAATGGCAAGGGGCTTCATAAGGAGAAAACGGTGAAGAGGTCCGTTAGTCTACTTATCGACGAAAGAGCGCGAATACCTGTGGGACACTGTGGCAGTGTGCCAATTCGAAAAATGACCTGCATTCCCGCGGTGATAGCGGCACGTAAACCGGCTTCGGAATCTTCAATTACAGTGCAGTGCGCAGGAGCAATCCCCATCTCTTGCGCGTTGCGTAGAAAAATATCGGGCGCGGGCTTTCCTCGCTGCACGTCGGAGCTACAAACGACGGAACGAAACAGATGGCGCACTCCACTTAGCTCCAGGAACCTTGCGGTGGATTGACGACTGCCGCCTGTTCCCAGAGCCAGAACAAACCTTTCGGAGAGTTTGGTGAGCACCGGGACTAGTTCAGGATCCAGCGAGTCTTTGGTGATCCCTGTCTGCGCCAGTAGGCGCTTCTCCATCGACATCGTCTCGATCAGGTCTTCGGTAAAGGGGACGTGATTGGCTGTGAGCAGAGATTGAAAAGCCTCTTCAGTAGTTTTTCCGGCGATGGCATCGTAGTGCAGAGAAGCCTTGATGCCGTGTTTTTTTAAAACATCGGCAAAGGCTTTTTCGTGGCAGGCGATGGAGTTGAGTAAAACTCCATCCATATCAAAGATGATGGCGTTTTTATTCATTCACTTTAGCAACGGTCAGAGTCTGACCCAATTGATAGG
>JALHPX010000127.1 GCA_022842225.1 bacterium | reverse complement strand
GAGAATAGCTCACGCCCCGCGCGGTGCTTACTTAGAAAATAGTTCCACTTAACCACAGGTTGATCGAAGCGGTCTGCGTCCACGAGGGTGGATTATCGGTTTTGAGTTGTGCGCGCCGCAAACTATCGTCGAGCGGAGTACTGGTCAGGAGATAAGTATAGATGTTGAACTTGGGGCTCAACGCATACGTGACGCCCACTTCCATCGGCATAAAGTTCCGTCTTCCGGATTCCCAGCCAATATTTTTGCGATACTCGATAGTTGTTCCGAGGCGGAAACCGACTTTCTCGTTTAAGGCGTAGTTTACCGACGGATTCATGTAGATCGAGTACTCAGGCTTGTTTCGTGTACCCCCATTGGCCACGTCCTGAATCGCGACGGCCTCGCGGTCGCTGTATATCCACATACGCGGTGCTAAGAGCGCAAAGAGCGACCAGTCGCTTCCTTTGGGCGCGTAGTTGAAGGTGGCAAACATTCCTGGGTTAGCCAGGAGTTTGCGCTCCGAGGGAATTTGGCCCAGGATCGCGCGGATAGGCATATCGGAGTTTACCGCTCCCGACAGAGACCAATCATCGCCTTTTAGAAGCGTGCCGCTGATTCCAAAGCGCTGCCCTTGGTGTCGAAACTCCCACTGGTTGGTGACAACTAGTTGGTTGCGGAACTGAACATCCAAAGCAAAGCGCTCGCTAAACTTCCACTTAACTGAAACCAAGTTGAAAAAATTTAGCCCTGTGTCCGCAGGCGCGCCAGTCATGCCCGGTGGCAGATCGAGCGGAAGACCCAGGCCAGGCCCGTAGAAGAAGCTGTTGTAGTTCATTCCAAAATTTCGCTCCACCCAGTTCTTCTCGGGTGGCCTCTCCATTTCGGAAGAGGTTTCAGTACTCGGTAAGGCGCTGCTGCTTGCCAGCAGACCCGTTAAGAAAATCACCGCCCTGATTCTAGAGTTAAGGCACCGCCAAAGTCTCATCTGCATTATTCCCCCTGGTTTTTGTTCCCACTAGGAGATAGAGCAATTTGGATGCCAGCTCAGCGGGCGGACGAGCGGCGAAAAGCATGTAAAGAATTCCCACTAAATGTCCAGCTGGGGCCATATAGAGTCCAGCCAAGAAAGGCTAAGGCGAAGCCCGAGAGCCATCGGAACCAGTCAAAAACCGAATCAAGCTATCGGTATCGATCACGGCGCGTAGTGGGTCGATCGAGTCTAGGTAATTTGCCAACATTTCCCAGTAGGGGACCTGCCTGGGCTCGAAGAGTGGGACCTCGTCTTGCTGTGTGGGTCTCCCGCCGTGTTCTGTTGAGAACCGCAGATAGTCGCTCACGAGATACTTGAAGGGGCGCTCGAGATACTCTCGGGAAATAAGGTACAGCGGCTTTAATGGCTCCGGCAGTTCGTCATAATTTTGCTGGTTGGTATCCATCCAGGATTTTTCTTTGAGGTTTTCATCATAGTAACGCTGGATCTGCTGGTGATGGTAGCGGCTTGACTGAACCAAAGGGCTAGCGTGGTTGGTCAATCGATCCAAGAAATTATCCATCCACTCCCGGTCACTTAACGGCGCTAACTCCTCGAATTCGAACTCCCCTTTTTTATCTTTTTCCTCGAGATTCATCAGCTCATAGACAAGAAGTTGATCGCGGCGCTCAAAAATACCTTCTTCAGTGATAGAACGCGAAACGCCGGAACGCGGAAGTCGCAAGTCACGGATAGCGCCCAAGCGATTTCTCCAAGCCCCGATGATCGATTCAGTAGAGCCTTTGTAGTCCACTGGGTTGATTGGATCAAAAGGAACAAAGCCGTAACCATCACGCAGGCGAGTTGCCAGTTTTTGCCCTTGGGCACCGATATCGGTTTGCGGCTCGATCACCTCTCTAAGAGCTGTGAAATCAAACCCCGCCTGGATCATGTGCTTTTCAAGTTCGCTGTAGTTTGGCCCAATGTAGTACCAAGGGAAGGCCGAGAGTTTGAGTTCCTTGTTCCATCCCTGGACTCCGCGGAAGAGATAATTGTTTCCCCGGCGACTCATAATCAGGAGTCGTTGCACTTCGCCGTCCTTCACGTTCCACTCTGAAAGGTAGCCCGACTCATAAACGGCTTTCTGCCGGTGTCCGCTCCAAATTTGCGGTGCTGTCAGAGACATGCCCGTAAAGGCCAAGGCCACCGGCGCTTCGCCTTGTGGAAAATCCAGAGGCACGTGGGTCAGTCTTCCTTCCTTCCACAGATGGACCATGGGCGTGGGAGTCGTTTCGGTGGAGTAGCTGAGTGCCGCGAATCGAATCGATGGCACACCCGAAACACTCGGCACCGAGTAGGCAGAAATCGACGATAACCAACCTCCCGGGACACGCTCGGTGCGCAGATGACTGCCATCGCGGTAGAATTCGACGTTTCCGCTTTCATCCGCAATCAAGTAGTAGTCTTTGGAAATAGCGCGCACGAATCTCGCGCCTTTTCGGTCTACCTGCTTTTTCCACTCCGCATTGCTCCAGGAATATTCACCAGAGTCCAACAGATCCACGTCCATCGAGAACAACTGCTGCTCAGTAAGCCCGTAGAGACGTAAATTCCCCACTGAGGTTTCGACCATGGCGACCGCGATAAATTTTCCGTTCGGTGAGGAGGGCAGAGCAAAGCCGTAGTGATCGCGCGCTTGACGCGTTTGACGCGTTTGACGAGCTATCTGGCTCGCAATCTGGGTTCTTTTGTCTACGACCAAATGAATATCTCCCGCAGCATCCACGAGGGCCGTCACGGCGCGAGGAGCGACTTCCCCACGAAGACGCAAATGAACTACTGTCACGTCCACATCGCGCACGAGTTCGTTGGAATTGAGATCATTTTCCATCCCGCGAATCGTGCCATCGGAAAACCGCGCTTGGCCCACTCGGATGGTGCCATCCAAAATTTCGACGATGTGGTTCTCCGCGCTCTCAGGCGCACTGGAGGGGATCACCGACAGCGTTGCTACCGTGGGGAACAAGGTCTCGGTGAGATTGATTTCCATGGCGGCAGTCGCAATCCGGCCAATGACACTCTTGGGATCGTGCTCGGAAATCAGGTAGCCGCAGAGCGAAGCCTTCTTCCCCGCTGCTAGCAGCGAAGTACAAAATGAAAGAGAAACGCATGAAGCGAATAACCAACGCAAATACATAAATTACCTGATGGGAGAAAGAAGCCGGAGAAGGTAGCACGGCGCGCGCGAAGTTGCTAGTCCTCGCGAACTGGTGAAACCTACCCGCCAGTGGCCGCCGCTAAGCCTTAAGCCAGATTTTCGCGTGGCATGGAATTTTGGCAGCAAAACCAATATTTTCCCCCAGCATTGAGATGCAGCAGAATGAACAATTCTCGCAAGTCGACCCGGCTTTTAGGCGGCATGAAGGATTTTCCCTGCACTTATTTCGATATCACAGATAGCGATGTCCTGCGGTTACGCGACGAAATCGGGGCCTGCGGCATCGATCCGCGCATCTAAAAATTCCAAGACAGTCCGGCTCGGAGTAGATGGACGTTGGGCGTGACGCCAAGAAAACTGTACCGTATTCTCAGAGACCGGCTCTCTAGCAACCAGCGTGAGATAGACTCTTCCAGCGTGAATTGAGAGCCGACGGAAAACGTCACTCCGCTAGGACTACTGAGAATCTTCCAGTACTGCCATCCAAGTCCAGCTTGAAGCTCCGTACGACCCAGCGAGTAAGCTACTCCTGATTGGATTTCCGCGGCAGGAAACAGCCCCATAGAGGCTTCCTTCAACAGCAGCAGACCTACTTCGCCAATGAGGGACCACTGGTCGGTCAACCGGTAGCGCGTAAGCCAGTGGGAATCGATGCTGAAAACCGACCCGCCGGTACCGGATTGGAATCCAAAAAATGTTCCCAGCTCGAAGGTTCGGAGCTGCCACCGTTTTTCCGAATAGCGGCCCACCTCAAGGTCATTAAGTATTCCGAGAAAGTCTCTTTGGTCCTTCCAGAGAGTGGTTCGGTATTGATAAACGCCGGGCTTCTCAATTTTTGGCCCCCAAAGCTCCCAAGGTATTTCTTCGTACCCATCTTTCTCTAAAACCTGACTCACCTGATAGTTTTCAATACCGCTGGAGAAAAATAGTTCTGCCTTTTCACTCTGTGCCAGGCCTGGGCTGAAATTGCGAAGGACAGTTTTTGTTCGGGAGCTAGCATCCAAATCGATGAATTCGACCGGTTTATTATCCAAGTACGCCTGGGTTACCGCGTTTATTTCTGGTATTTCGTGGCTGACATTTGTTTCGGAAGTTGATGGTTTCCAGCTCAGTATCCATTTAGCCGAGCCAATCGGCGAAGGGGCGACAGTGTTCGCGGGAAGCGCAGTGTCAGTGGCCCCCAAACGGTAGAGTTGAATAACCAAAAGTGCGTTTGAGTTTTGATGCGGTATTTCCGCGACCCACAAACCATCGACACAAGTGGTTGAAACGCCTTTGCTGACTTCCAGCGATAGATCTTTCTGGCAGCTTCCCGAGAGTTTCCAACGTTCGACTTTTTTTTTCCCATTCAGCAGTTCAATAGCACTCAGTGTCACTCCAGAGTGTGCTCTAACCGCAATGGCTTCTAGTTCAAAAGCAGGTTTAACAGCCGGCTCCACAGCCTGAATCGAGAGCGAAAAAAGAATGGAAACAATACCGAGAGGATTTCCGCAAAAGACGCTTTTCATGCGTGTTATCATAAGCCACGACTGCCAAAAAATTAACCAGAGGCTAGTTGCTAGCTTTTTATTTTCGGTGCAAGGGAAGTCAGAAGAAAAACCACGCATCCCAACGGCGTCACTCCCCATGGGGGCACGTAGAGCAGGGGGCAAGAAGTGCAACGTCAAGAAGATGCATCTAAGTTCTACAGCATCACCGTATTCAACTAGAGGACTCCAATAATTGGGCCGTAGTCCGACAAATGGTTCAACAACAAGGTGAGGGAATAACCCCTCAGACACGGCAAACTTTTCAGCTTAAGCGACAAGCTGGCCTAGCGATAGAACTTCAGAAGCCATTCTGAACAGGATGCCACGACCGACTGAGGAAGATTGCCTCATTGCAGCACTTTTGGGAGTAGAAGCATGATAGGCAGAATTTTTGCGATGTTCTCCTTAATGTTCGCTCTTGTGGCCTGCGGCCCCGGTCTGAGGATCTCTTGGGAGAACGGCGGTGACAGTACAAGCGGTTCTCGATTTGCCCTAGGTGTCACCAGTCTTTCTCTCAGAAAAAATGACTGCACCTCCGTTACTCTTTCAGTAACAGGCTCGCTTGCCGCCTCTTCGATTCCCGTACAGCTTACTCCTTCGTCGGGACTTAAAATCTACTCTTCGCTGGAGGGTTGCCAGACATATAGCTCGGCAGCGGAGATTACATCGACGACTCTCAATTCCATATCGCCGTCAGCGGAAATTTACATCCGTGCGGACTCTACGGGCAGTTACAGCTTACGTGCCTCGGCGGACGGACAGGAGGTGGAAACTACGAGCGTTTCACTCACTTCCAATTTCATACCGTTTGACTCTACCAAGGGTTTATCCTCGTCGGTGTTTTCCATTGCTTTTGATTCTCAAGATCGAATGTATGTTGGCGGAGAATTCCGCTTTTATGGTGACTACCGAGTGGCAGGCGTTGCCCGTTTTTTGGCCGATGGCACATTTGATCCTTCGTTCTTGCCCGAGGGCACTGGCTTAAACGGAACTGTCAATTTTTTGCAGGTACAGGCCGACGACCGGCTAGTCGTAGTCGGAAGCTTCACTGAATATAATGGTCAAAACACCCCTTACGCTGCACGGCTAAACACCGACGGCACTCTCGACACAAGCTTTTCTCAGACTGGCACTGGCCTGAATGCAGACGCACAGGTAGTTGCGATTCAAGCCGACGGCAAAATTCTCGTTGGAGGTGGCTTTACTCAGTACAACGGCACAACCAAAAGCCGATTGGTTCGCCTGTTATCAGACGGATCTCTAGACACTGGCTTCAGTCAATCTGGGACGGGTTTCGACGCTGCCGTGTCCGCTTTGGCAATTCAATCGGACAACAAGATAGTCGTAGGGGGTGGCTTCACACAATATGACGTGAGTGCCCGGCGACGGATCGCACGTCTGAATACGGACGGAAGTCTCGATGGTACGTTTACTCAAACTGGGGCAGGTCTGAATTCCAGCGTTTTAGCTATAGCGCTTCAAGGCGACGGAAAGCTGATTGTTGGGGGCGATTTCACTACCTATGCAGGAGCATCCTACCCCTACGTCGCGCGACTCAATACCAATGGAAGTATCGACGCCACCTTCAATCCTGGTACGGGATTTAATGGTGATGTTTCTGAAATTACAATCCAGACGGATGGAAAAGTACTTGTAGCCGGAGTCTATTCAACTTATCAGGGCGTCTCGCGTCCGTACCTGGTCCGATTAAATTCAGACGGGAGCTACGACTCGTCGTTTTCACCAGGGGGCGGGTTCCCAAACTCGTATTGTTACACTGTAGCCCTGACTCCTGGCGGAGACGTTGCTGTTGGAGGGGGGTTCACACGAGTGGGCACTGAGGTCGCTTCCTACCTTGCCGTTTTGGATTTGGCAGGTGCGGTGCAATTTGAAGGCGGAGCAGAGAGCGTAAGTCCAAATAGTTATGTAAGTACGGTAGTCGCGCTTGAAGATGGAAGTGCGCTAATGGGCGGAGCATTCAATACAATTGGTCCATACGATCGACCTTACATAGCAAAAATTACTTCTGAGGGCGCAGTCGACACTTCTTTTGTTCAAACAGGCACCGGTCTAAACGGAGGGGTTTTGGATATGGCAGTGCAGGCCGATCAGAAGATACTTTTAGGAGGCTTCTTCAGCTCTTATAACGGAGCCTCAGCTCCTTACGTCATCCGCCTTAATTCGGATGGAAGCCAGGACACTTCTTTTGGCCCAACCGGCTCTGGGCTGGGGGGCTGGGTATATGCTCTCGCGCTGCAAACGGACGGCAAAGTATTGGTCGGGGGCATATTCGGAAGTTATAACGGGACTTCCAGGCCGGCACTTGCCCGCTTAAATTCGGATGGAAGCTTGGATACGAGCTTTGTCGTCGGAACGGGACTGAACTCCGCCCCGTTGACTATAACAGTCCAACCCAACGGAAAAATTCTTGTCGGAGGGTTCTTCACTAATTACAACGGCGCCCCCGTTTCATACATTGTTCGGCTTAACTCCGATGGCAGTATAGACCCCACTTTTGCCCCTACAGGGACCGGACTTTCAAATTACGTCCAAAAAACTGCGCTGCAAGCAGACGGAAAGATTTTAGTTGCCGGAGGGTTTACTACCTATAATTCCACGGCCAGGACAAGTGTTGCGCGGCTGAATACGGACGGCTCTTTAGATACTAGCTTTGCCTTGCCCGGTTCGGGATTAAATAATCCTGCCCTTGCCTTACTCCCGCTGTCGTCTGGAAAGACTTTGGTTTCGGGATATTTTAATGATTACAACGGCGCGCAAGTTTCAAGCATAGTTCGACTCAACGCAGATGGCTCATTGGATAGCACTTTTGCTTATCCTACAGACGCACAGTTCGCGCACATCTCCAGTATTGCTCTTGGTGCATCGAATAAACTATTGGTGGGCGGACAATTTACAAGTATCGGCGACGTGGCAGCTAACTACTTTGCCCGCTTAACCTATTCAGGAACCATCGACTAAGGGCATTTGCCGCACACTGGTCCTTCGCGGACCCTGTTTTGGCCGGTGCGATCGCAAAAACTGTTAATGAAAAATCTCTTCGTGCAAAGGGAGCCAGCTTGGCCCAACTCCAACGCAGCACCCCTTGCTGCCCTTCGACTCTGGTGAGTAACGTTTTTTTATCGCTTTTTTTGTTTTTACCCGGGGGTCGCATGGTTTCATTTATACTTGCTTTAACCGCGTTGGTTTCTCTTCCAGTTCCGGCCGCAGTGAAGGCGCTCCGTGTTCAAAAAACATATATTCACTCTGCGGAAACCAAGAAGGCTACGCTGCTGTTCGGGACGGAAGCGCAAGAGGTTTTTAAGCTGAAGAAGAACGGCAATGAAACCAGGCTAGTAACAAACGCTACTTCGCATCAGTTTAGCAGCCCTTCGCCTTCTGGACGCTACTTCTTCAAACG
>JALHPX010000126.1 GCA_022842225.1 bacterium | reverse complement strand
AACAACGAGATTTCCACGATGAATAAATCGACGATAAAACTGAGCGAGTTCCTTCGGGCCTAACTTGGAAACCGTCTCGGTAGTTCCCAGCATGGAGCGGCCGTAAGAATGTTTGCCATAGAGCATGGTGGCAAAATTAATTTGGCACACGCTTCCCGGGCTGTCTTTTTCCGAGAGAATTTCGCGCAACATCAACTCGCGTTCCGTATGCACTTCCTCTTCGGGGAATTTGGGAGCAACCAATACCTCGCGCAGAAGCGGCTTTAAGAGCGGCCATTGTTTGCGCAAGCACTCGAAGCTAAGGCCAAGGGTGTGTCTGCCCGCAAAGGCGTGCAAGCTGGCCCCTAAGCTTTCTAACGTATGCGCAATTTCCAGAGCGCTGTGGTTCTGAGTTCCCGATGTCCAGGTGCGCTGAAAGAGATTGGCGATACCGTATTCCTGCGGCTTCTCTTCTCGCGCACCACCCGCAAAAATCCAACGCATACTAATAATGGGCAGATGGTTTGCCGTCTTAATCAGTACCTTCGCGCCGTCTAGCTTTTTCATTTGAACGGCAGCCGGCGCGCTTTCAATTTTGGCCGGTGTTGGTGGGGAAACTTTCAGCAATGTCTCCAACGCCGATTTATCGACTTTAAAAGCGTTTGGATGGGCCATCGACAGCGTAGGGGCGTTCTTTAGAATCTGGCTCAAGGCTAGCACCGCAGCTTCTGATTCCACTGCGAGGATCTGTTCCAGATAGCGGCTTTCGTACTGAGGATCGCCAAACTGGTGGTAGTAATTCCCGAGTCGGCGCGCGTAGCCCTCGACGGTTTCTTTGGAGCCCACTACGTCTGCTTCCAGCGAGGTTTTTACGCGTTCAAGTTCTTCGTGCTTCAACCCTTTTGCCACGGCTTCATGGATAACCGAGAGAGCTTCGGCAATTGCAAGGTGGAGTTTCTCGGGCGCGGTGACTAACGTCAGCGCCATCATGCCGCAGCTTGGAGTGGCTGCGAGTCCCAGGTGTGCCGACAGCGCGAGTTTCTTTTCCTTCACTAAACGTTGGTAGAGACGACTGCTTTCTCCTTGGCCGATGGCCGTGCACGCAAGATCGAGCGCCGCGAGGCCAGGATCAGTCACTTTCGGAGAAGGCCAGCCGATTTGGAGTTGGCATTCCTTAATGTCTTTGGACAGCGAGAGCACTACCGGCTTGGTGGATTTCTTCGCTTTGATATTAAGTGGTCGGAAGGCGCGTGCCTTCTTTGGCAGACCGGAGAACTTTTTCTCCACCTTCGAGAGCGCAGTTTTGCCGTCGATATCTCCGACGATAATGACCGATAGGGTGCCGGCACTGTATTGGGCCTTGAAATAAGCACGCAGTTTTTTGTGGTCGATTTTTTTAACCGTGGAATCAAATCCCAGGACAGGGCGCCCGTAAGGCGTGCCGTGAAAGAGCGTATTCCACATACGCGTAGCAACCATCTTAAACGGTGAATCCTGCGCGCGCTTGATCTCCTCGAGAATCACTTCGCGTTCGCGCACCATCTCCTCAGCGTCAAACGCGGGGTTCTGTACGGCATCGGCGATAACGTCCAAGCCTTGATCAAAAAACCGGCTGGCCAGAGTGGCGTAATAAACAGTTTCTTCAAAAGAGGTGTAGGCATTCACTTCACCGCCACGACTCTCGATTTCGTCGGCAATCTGACCGACCTTACGCTTCTTGGTTCCCTTAAAAAGTGAGTGTTCTAAGAAGTGCGAGACACCTGCGAGCTTCTCCGGCTCATGCGCACTTCCGCGGCAGAACCAGGCCTGAATACTTACGACAGGCGAGCTAGCATTTTCGACGATAAAGACCGGGATACCATTGGAGAGCGTATATTTTTGCAGCATGTAGGAGAACTGTAACAAAGAGCACCCGGCCCCTCAACACAGTCGTTATCCGTGCGGCGAAGCGGTCCGCTGAGCCGTGCTGTCATCGCAGACCCTCTTTTTTGCGGTGCTAAGTAGCACTCTCCGGCCTGGACGCCTGGACGCCCTGTACTTTTTAACGGTTTACCTAGAGCTCAGGCAGCGGATGGAGATCCGCGGTTTCTAGGTTTGGGTTGCCCGCTTTCTGCCCGGCCGGCGGCTGCTACTAACCACCGCAAAAAAAGAGGGTTTGGGATGAGCGCGGTCAGCGGACCGCTTCGCCGCAGGGGTATCGGCGGTGTGGGGTTGAG
The DNA here is from genome assembly GCA_022842225.1 of bacterium. Taxonomy (GTDB): domain Bacteria; phylum Bdellovibrionota; class FAC87; order UBA2466; family UBA2466; genus JALHPX01. The sequence goes on along the minus strand of JALHPX010000126.1, from coordinate 5,940 downwards.
CCCGGATGGGGTTTGTGGCACTGTGCCGCATGCCTCGAGGTTTCGGGATTTACATTCACCTGCCGTTTTGCACGCATCGCTGTTCTTATTGCGACTTCTATTCCTTGGCGCGGAAGGACGAGGCGGCGCCTTATGCTGCTGTGGTGGATGGGATCGTGGCCGAGCTCGCGGGGTTGAGTCAGGAGCTTCGGGTAAAAAATATCCGGTTGCCTTTGGCTGAGACTATTTTTTTGGGAGGCGGAACGCCGTCGCTTTTTCCGGCGCCGCTGTTAGAGCAGGTGTTTGGTGCGGTGGAGGAGTTTTTTCCTTGGGCGAGTGATGCCGAGATCACCATGGAAGCCAATCCGGAGACGGTGACCACCGCGTACTTAGAGTCGATTCAAAAGCACACTCCCGTAAATCGCATCAGCATGGGGGCGCAGAGTTTTGAGAGTCGGCATTTAAAAACTTTGGAGCGGCTTTGTACGGCGGAAGATGTGAAGCGGGCGGCCGGGTTGGTGCGGCAAGCTGGGTTTGAAAATTTTAATTTGGATTTGATTTTTGCCATTCCTGGTCAGACGCTGGAAGAAGTCGTCCGCGATGTTGAGACCGCGGCGTCGCTCTTGCCTACGCATATTAGTTTCTACCAACTCACTCTGACGCCGGGACACAAACTTTTTTCCTCGCTGCCCGACGAATCGTTTCAAGTCGAAGGGTATGAGCGCGGAGCCCACGCCCTGGAAAAGGCGGGTTACGATTTGTATGAAATTTCCAATTTCGCCAAGCGCGGCAAAGAGTGTCGACACAATGAACTTTATTGGACCGGTGGGGATTTCCTAGGCGTTGGCCCTTCGGCTTCGAGTCGGCTTTTTGTCGACGGTGCGTTTATGCACCGTAAGCAGATCTCCGATCTCGCCAAGTATTTAAAGAACCCGGTAAGCACTCACGCTTGGGAGCAAAACACGGCCCAGCAAAGTTTTCTAGAAGCCACGTTCTTGGAAATGCGTACTCGCAGCGGAGTTGATTTGAATGATTTCTCCCATCGCTATGGCTATGATCTGCGCCGGTCGCGCAAGCTGCCGGTCTTTAAAGAGCAGGGCTGGGTCGTGGAAGAAGGCGGGTTCTTGCGTCTCACCCGTCAGGGTAGGCTGTTAGCGGATGGAATTTGCCGAGATTTAGCGGACTACTAAAGGAAGTTTTGAAAATGCGTGCAGCGAATTTAGCGTTGTGGGGAATCGGTGGGTTGGTTTTAGGGGCAATGGGAGTGGACCTATTTGCTCGCTCGATTGCGGGGCTGATGCCAGGAGCTGTGATTACGATTCCGCAGTATGTGCTTTTGGTCTTCACCACGGGCGCATGCATTGTTGCGTCCGTGGGGTTTTTTATCCGATTCTTTCTAGTCGCCTATCGAAAGGTATGACTAAAGCGGGCCCTTAAAAAGGGACTTCGTCATCCGACATAGGAGCGGATTCCGAATGAGGAATCGCATCGAAGCTGCCGCCAGCAGGGGCTGCGAAATCACTGCCCTGAGAAGCTTGGGCATTGTTGCTACGCTCTCCGGGAGCACCCAAGAACTGAACGTTCAAAGCTACGACTTCCGTGGTGTAACGCTTTTGGCCTTCTTTATCGGTCCAGTCACGAGTTTGCAGACGTCCTTCGACAAATGCTTGGCGACCTTTTGAAAGGTACTGTCCGCAAAGCTCTCCGAGCTTTCCCCAAACCACTACGCGGTGCCATTCGGTGCGTTCTTGTTTTTGGCCGTTTTTATCGGTCCAGGATTCGCCCGTAGCCATATTGAAATTCGCTACTGCTCCGCCATTGCCGGTGTAACGAACTTCGGGATCATTTCCCAGGCGTCCAATTAATAAAACTTTGTTCAATCCGCTTGCCATCTATTCCTCCAAAACTTTTTAATGGGTTCACTCATAAAGGTCGCTATACTTCGAGTCAAGCCGCGCCAGGGAGCATAGAGCATGCAAACACTTCCACCAGACACTCCGAAACTCAAAGCCAGCGGCATTTTGCTGGGTGAACGGAATTGTTCGACCGTAACTCGCATCACCGCAAAGGTCATCGATTTAGTGCTCATTGCCGCACTGTATCACTTGGGGAAAGTAATCGCGCTGCCGCTTGGATTGTTGGCTGCGATTTTCTACGCACTGTTTCAAGATGCCTTTGGTCGCGGGCAGAGCATTGGCAAGCGCCTTTGTGGTCTAAAGGTCGTCGACATCAGCACAGACGACCCTTGCTCGTTTCAGCAGTCCTTCCTGCGCAATTTCCCGTGGGCCTTGGGGCTTGGCTTCTCGGCGTTTCCGCTGCTGTGGGTTTTTTGCGCGATTCTCGTTCTGCCAGTGTGCGTCTTGGAGATTTATCTCATCACGCACCTTGTCACCGGCGTACGGCTGGGCGATGTTTTGGGACATACCGTCGTAAAAGAGAGCGAACCACCGTTTATCGTTCCAGTCGGCTAAGACATCGCGCTCGGGCAAATATCCGGATATAATGATTTAAGACAGTAATCTCCTCCTTTCTTTAATTACTTCAATTCAATTTCCGGAAACTAATTGATGTCCACGCAATGGAATGCGGAAAAGCTTCGCGGCATTTGGAAAAGAATGATTCAGCGTCCGCTCGTCGGGCTGGACATCGGTATGTCGGGATTAAAGGCGGTGGAACTTACCTCCACTTCGCGTGGCAAGCGCTTAGTCGCGTACAACCGCGTGCCACTCCCCTGGGGAGCCATCACCACAGAGGGGGAAGTGAAAGAACGCGATGCTGTTTTGTCCGCGCTGAAAGAGCTTTTTGCCTTCAAGGGCTTTAGTACGAAGCACGTTGCCGTGGCGAGTTTCGGAAGTTCCATCATCACTAAAAAAATTACGATCGAGCGCATGGCCCCCGCCGAATTAAAAGAGCAATTATACTGGGAGGCGGAGCAGTACATCCCGTTTCCGGTCGCGGAAGTAAATTTGGATTTCGCGATTCTCGATACGCAGACAGAAAACGCAGAGCAAATGGAAGTGCTCATCGTCGCCGCGAAAAAAGACTTCGTGCAGTCCCTCTCGGGACTGCTAGATGAAGCGGGCCTTAAGGCCGATGTAATCGACAATCCGTCTTTTGCTCTGGGCAATGCTTTTGAATTCAATTACTCGCATGCGATCACCGGCCCCACTGGGGTGCCTCCCCTGAGTGTGCTGCTCGATTTTGGCGCCGGCGCTACACGCGTGTCGATTGTCGAAGGCGACAAAACCACTTTTACCCGCGATTTACGTCAGTGTGGAATGGCCTGCACTTTGATGCTCAGTGAGCGACTGGGTCTAAATCTTACCGATGCCGAAGAGGCGAAGCTTTTTGATTTTGAAGATGAGCCGGTGCGCGTGATTATCGACGAGTTCAATCATGCACTGACGGACGAAGTAGCGCGCACCATCGACTATGTAATTGGGCAGAATCCCGAACGTAGCGTGCAGGGGATTTACTATTGCGGTGGCGGCAGCCGGTTGAGCGGTTTGGTTGAAGAGTTAGAAGCCAAGCTCACTGCACCCGTTGCGCCACTCAATCCGGTTCAAAATCTCGCCGGTTCTGGACGCAAAATGAACGCTCAAGCGATTCGGGAATTGCGGTACTTGGGTTCGACAGCTGTCGGACTGGCACTCCGGGCTTCCGGAGACTCTGAATAAAAACTATCTATGATTCGAATTAACTTAGGCAAAGAGGGCGGCCCTCAGCCAGCGAAACAAAACTCGTTGGCAAAATTAAAGCTGCCGCCTCAAGCCGCAAAAATTCTAAAGCAAGCCTCGGACGATCTGGGCCTCGTCGCGTTTTATGTCGTCGGCACGGCGGTCGCCTTGCTTCCGCAGTTTGTGGTGAATGAATACATTGAAGTTGTGAAGGCCCGTCATGCCATTACGGTGAAAGAAATCGATAAACAGATTACTTCGATGGATTCAGAGATCGTAAAGTACTCACCGTTCAAAAAAGAACTAGAGAGTTTTGAAGCGCAGCAAACCATGGTGAAAGAGCGTTTGACGACGATTCGTAAACTTCAGGGTGGACGCGGATTGCCTGTGCTACTACTCGATGCCGTCGGACAGAGTCTGCCAAAGCGCGTTTGGCTTAGTGGCACAACACTCAATACCTCCAATGACATTGCCAATATGCAATTAACCGGCTCGGCTCTGGCGAACGAAGACATCTCTGATTTCGTCGATAAATTACAGGATTCTGTGTACTTCGAAACTGTCAAGCTCCTGGGCGTGAACCCGTCCAAGATGTCGACCGTTTCTACTAAGTCTTTCAAAATTGATATCAAGTCCAAGCCCGCGGCAATCGAGGCAGAAGATTCTGATCTCGCGAGCAAACCCTAGTTTGGAATATTCATGGCAAAGAAAAGCAAAAAGGGTTTAAAGATCGATAAGCGCAACGCGCCCTATTTCATTATGGCGTTGGGCTTATTTTACGGCGCCTATTTGTACTACGGTTTCTCGTCGGAAGAATTGCCAAAGATGGACGCGGAGCGAACAGCTCGCGCCGCCGTGCTGTCCAAAAAACAAACTGAGTTAAAACGGCTTAGAGAATTCGCACAGAACATCGAAGTGATTAAGCTCAAACTACGTGAGCTCAATCTCCAGCTGGAAGCAGCTTTGGAAACGATGCCAAAGAATTACAATCTCTCGGCGTTACTGCGTCGCTTGGCTATTCTAGCTACGAACTCTGGAGTAGAGCTGCAAAGCTTTATCCCCAACTCCCAATCTGAGCGGCAGGCTGGGAATTTTTACGAAACACTCGATATCACGTTCAACCTGAGTGGTAGCTTTTCAGAAACCCTCGTTTTCTTAGATCAGATTTCACGACTCAAGCGTCTAATGAAGATCCAAGATTTATCGTTCACGACGTCAGCAGCGGCACCTGTGGCGGGGCCGGAGGCGTTAGTTCCGATTAAGAACACCGTGGCCAGTCGATTGAGGCTGTTTAGATTCTACGAATAATGAAAAACCGTCCTTTTAAAATCCTTCTTATGAGTGCGGGATGCGTGTCGTCCGCGGTGAGCTTTGCGGAGACTACAATCACGATTGAGAAGAAGAAGAATGATGCGTTTTACTCCCCCTTTGGTAAGCGCGATCCATTTCGCATTCCGACGGTTGGCGGATTGGGCGAAGATGCATCGGTAGGCCCGTTGCAACGCTTTCACGTCGACCAGTTTAAATTGCGCGCCATCATTCGTGGCATGGGTGACCCCAAAGCAATGTTTCAGGATCCCCGAGGACGCTCTCACATCGTTTCTCAGGGCGATTTGATTGGAATCGAAAAAGCCACTGTCAGCCGAATTATTAAATCCGAAGTGATTCTGACTGAGCGCACTTACAACTATTTGGGCAAGGAAAGTTTGTTGGAGCGAGTGATCGCACTCCCGCAGGACACGGAGTTGGATCCCCTTCAGCTGGTGGGCAGTGAGGGCAAGGCTCCGGACGCCAGGCGGTCGGCCGCCAGTGAGAGCGAAGCCGAAGAGCAAGAGCGCGCCTCTAATACACCTTCTGCCAAAGGAGCGGGTGGTACGGCACCTGGAGCAGCAACCCCAGGCACTTTGGGATCGACGACCGAACCAGCATCTGGGACAGCGGTTCCAGTGAAAAAAGATCCTGCCTCCGTGCCAGGAGTAAATTCAGCTCCGGCAGCGGCACCTACGAATCCGGCCACGGCGCCTGTCGTCGGTATCAACGAGGGAGTTCCGCAATCTACGAATTCTGCGGCTGTTCCTAGCCGCGAAGTTGTTTCTACGAGTCCGGTTCCTGAGCCAACAGCTCCTGTGCCAGTCACGGGAGCCCCTATACCGGTTACGGAGCCGCCACCAGCAGTGCCCACGCCGACGCCCTAACGATTGGACGTCAAAGGAGTCATGATGAAGAAGTTATGCGCGAATAAAAAACGACTTAAGTTGATGGCGTTTTTTCTCGTTCTCCTTAT
>JALHPX010000125.1 GCA_022842225.1 bacterium | reverse complement strand
CTCCCGAGCGGGCAACTTTAGATAGCGATAGCGTGGGGTGCTGGTTGCTTCGCCCTGCCGAATAGCGACCTCCAAGGGTGTATAGTCCTGAGGGTCGTACTCAAAGTCCGCTTCGCGTTGAAGAATCAAAAAGTCTTCCGCTTCGAAATCCACACGCCGGATATTCGTAATATCGTAGGGCACCGCTCGATTCTGCTTCACTTTCCATGGAAGAGTCGCATCGGGATCCGCACTATTGGCTGCGGGCTTCGGCCTGAAGTAGCTAAATGCCACGGCTGCAGAAGTGACTTGTTCGTTCCGACGCAACGAGAAGTAGTAGTCATACTCATGCAGATGGTTTCTCTCCTGCCGGTAAAACTTCTCCGTCATCATATTCAGCTTTCCATAGACAGGCGGAAAATTAGGTAACGTCACTACCATGGTTCCATCTGGATAGAGATATGCATCCACGTCGGTTTCACGAAGGCCTGTGAGCTGTAGGAGCATGCGAATCATCTCGTGGCCATTTCGTCGGTGCTCTCGCACATAGTCCAGAGTAACTCGACCCGGATCCGCTTGCAGCAGAGTCCGAGGCACTTCCCCTATGTTTGCTGTTTCAGGATACAAAGCTTCTGCAAGCTCTTCACTCGTGCTGTCGGGATAGAGGCCCTCCACCAACAGCCCTAGACCAGCGGCAATCGGCGCACTAAAAGAACTTCCCTCATGATACCGACCATCGTTCAGATCCACGCGATCCGCTTTTGTGACGATAGTGGGTAAGATCGTTCCATCATTTCTTTTGCCGATCGAGGAGTAGGAATCAATCGAGCCGACACTAATAACGCCTTCCGCTGTTGCGGGTGGGTACATCTCGTTGGTTCGATTGTGATCCTTAAAAAAGACGGAGTTTCCGATATCAGCGTCTGAGGAATCAGAACTCGGCACGCCGGTAACGTTAATCTGAATATCGTCTGTTTCTCGGGTCTCATCGGACATGGCTTTCACCCGAACACAGTACCAGCCACCTTCTTCTGTTTCTTCGATGTTGCGGAGGAGAACTTCCTCGTAAGGGCTGATAGATTCGTTCGGAGCCAATCGAGATCTGAAATCGTCAGAAGAGCCCTCGCCTCCCGGAGCCGGTGGTTGCGGAACTGCGGATTCACCCTGCGCTACCTGCACCATCGCCCCCGTATAAACTCTGCCCCGGGGACTAATGACTTCCAGGTCGTAGTCAATCTTGGTTCCGCTATATAAGCTCTTCAATCTTCCATCGTAGGATAGCTTTACCTTCACATTATTGTTGTTGCTACGACTTCTAAATTGAAGGCAATCACTCTTCTTTTCACCCGGACGAAACTCAAGGTAGGCGCTGTTTTTACCGCGCTTTGCTTTACCAGCCCACACATGCTCTCCGTCATTGCCTGCAGAGTTGAACCACTTAAGGCCCGGATTTCGGCCGGCGACGGCAGAGACAGCAACGTCAATAGGACCCTTCCCATTGCCAACGCCAAACATTGCAAAGGTAGAAGAGTTCACTACGGTTTTGATTTTACCGGCGCGAAAAAGTTCTTCCGCGTAGTAAGTAGCCGCTAGAAAATTGGCACCGTAATTTCCATTCAGCAAATAGAACTTAACGGGGCTTAATCGCCCGACTACGGCAAGTACTGATTGAACCAAAAGCAAACCGTGAGGAGTGTTCTTAGCCGCAAACGCCGCATTCTCATCAGCAGGGGGAGCAGGTGCGGGCTTAAAATTTTCTAAAGAAGGATAATCGCTCGGATCCAACGACAGCTGATGGCGCTTCTTAAATTCTTCATCGTATTGGTTAACGAACTCGTAATTTACTGGAAAGGCGCGGCCATTTTCCTTCACGTTTCCAAAGTCATCGTCGATAACCGCAATACCAATCTCCTCCGAGAGCTCGACTGCGCGATACTCGGTGGTCAGGCCAATTTGCCGCAGGAATTCTTCTTTATATTTGGGATTAAAATCTAAAAGTTTTTTAGAGTCTTGCCCGGCAGCAACCTGAACAAGCACAGAGTGCAGAACAACCACACCAACAACCAACCGCAAAATATGGGATAGAACCATATCAATCACCTCCACAAACCCGATTTTTTACCGACCAACCCTTACAATCAAAAAGAATAAAATTTGGAGGGGCCATATCAATGAGCCCCTCCAAAAAGAATTATCAGACTAGGCGATGCTTACCAGCATCCGCCCCAGCCCCAGCCGCCCCAGCCCCAGCCGCCCCAGCAGCCGCCCCAGGTGCGAACAACGACGACACCGCCGCCCCAGCCCCAGCCCCAGCCACGGCCCCAGCCCCAGCCCCAGCAGGCTTTATCGGACTTGCCGGACTCGCGGGAAACCTTGGAATCTGGATCTACGATGGTGTTAACCAAGAGAACGCCCTTGGCTGCTTCTGCTTCTTGTCCTTCGACAGCAGATTCGAGGCCAACCAAAACACGGAGTTTTTGGTTCACTTCTACGATTTCTTTGTCGCCTTCTTTGATTTTTCCTTCAGCGACTTTCTCCATCAGAATCTCTTTAGACTTGAGGAGTTCATCGTGCTCAGAGGGAACAGAAAAGATGAAAACTTTGTTCTGCTCCTTATCAGCCACGCGAACGAAACCAGCGGGTTTTACTTTTTCAGACTTGTTTGGAAGTCCGTCACCGGCCATTCCAGTGTTGGCAACCAATGCAGCTAATACAGCTACTAATGCACTTTGGATTTTCATCCTATTATCTCCTTTATTAGTTAGGCTTAGGCTTAACATCGGGCGGTGTACCACAAATGAAAGTGGCGTCTCCACAAGAAAAAAGTTACAGACCAAAAGCCTCGTATATTCAAACCTTTACTAAAATTCTTTAACTTTAACATTGAGAAATCAGTACCTTCGATACCCGGTGCCCGGCGAAGGTGACGCTTTTTTTAGTGCGGGTTATTTACCACAAAAAGCCCTCGCGGCTCCAGTAGCGTGAATTGTCACCCGAATCGACCCCAGCTGAGCCGGCCAATTCCATAGTCGAACGCAAACTCGTCTTGTATCGTGCCCGTATGACAACATGGATCTGCTTTGAAGATCCCAGGGTTAGGGCCTGGACCGAGCACCGAAACCCGAAGTTTTGCTCCAACGTAGCCTCTACCACCCTGGATCAGTGGCTAGTGGAACTGGGCTTCGAGCGCCCCGCTTCTGCCGAGGTTCGGGAAGATTTCTTAAAGAGCTTTTTGCCCGCGAGCCTGCACTCGGAGTTAGGACTTTGGGAAGAAGCAATCGAACACTTGCGCTGGGCTGGAGTGGATTCGCCAGAACACGCCGACTTCCTATTTTCGCAGCTACCACCGGTTCCAAAGAATCAATTGCTGCATTTTTTACTTTCCCGACGTTTAGAGGCCGGGCTTTGGGACGAGCCGGCACGTATTCGGGCTGCGATTGAAGAAGTGAAATTGGGTTTATTGGTCCCACCCGCCACCAAGCTCTTATTTATTAGGAGTGCTTTTAGCAGCGCTAGTTTTTTGGAATTGAGTCAGGCCTTTAAATCGCTAGTACCTGATGGATCTTTCCACTGCTTGGGTCCCTACGAATCGGTGGGACTCAAACTGCCCGAGGTTCCGCCGCGCGCGGTGAGCGTGACCGGGACCGCGCTAGAGAGATTAGATGCTTTGGCTGGTGCCGTCGCGAAGAGCAAGCGCAGTAGCGAGATATTTTTGGACGCAGCCCCCAAATATTGGACGTACCTACAGCTCCGACTCTCCTCTTTAGGAGTTAGTTTCTTTGACGGCATGCGGGCCGAAACCAGTGGCAAAAGGTCGCGCGCCCACGTCTCTCTGTTTCCATGGGAGGCTGACGGCAGTTTCGGCACAATCGATAGCGCACATCGCCTGTATTTTTTTGAAGAGCCGTCGCCCCAGACGCAAACGGCTTCGCTTTTGAGCGCAGATGAAAAAAAATCCCTAAGGCGATTCGGTTTTGGGGGCGCAGACCCTGTCAGCGCAGAGACGGCGATGGTACGTACGCCGTTTCGCAAGCGGCTATTTGTAAATGTGGATTTTCTGCACACCCACCCGGAACCATTTCGTGCGGTGGCCCATCGGGCAAAGGACCCTAGAGTCATTCAAGCGACGTGCGTGCCCTCCCCTCCTCCCGCAGTGGCTTTGGAAAAATCGGATTTACCTCTCACGCTGAGTGCGACGTCAGCTCGCTCGTATTTGGAATGTCCAGCGAAGTTTTATTTTCAGCAACGTTTAGAATTGTACCCGGCTAAAAACCCGCGCGATGACCTGCAGCTTTATTTCGGAGTCTTGGTGCACAAAGCGCTGGAGTTTTATTTCGCGGCCAAGATGGATCCAGAGCTCGAAGCACTTTCCCTTGATACGGCATTCACTCGGGCCTACGAGCACGGCCTGAAACGCGAGACTTCTCCGTGGTTGCGCCAAGAGGTTTTGCAAACTCTTTGGAATCGGCTTTCTGGATCCGTGGAGGCGCTGGAAGGCGAGTTAGATGCCGCTTTTGGCAAACGCACGCCGATTGCGTTGGAGCATGGCTTTCGTCTGGACTGGGAAGGCACTACTCTCAAGGGCCGTATCGATCGTATTGATCGACTTGAGAATGGAACCTTGCTCTTAATCGACTACAAAACCGGCTCGGTGGATTTTACGCCGGCGCATGTGGGACAAGGAAAGGATCTCCAACCGTGGTTTTATCTACGAGCAGCGGAGAATCTGGGCAGTTCTGTCTGCAGTAAAGTCGGTGGGATTCTCTACTACGATCTCAAAACGCGCGAAGTCAGTCGCGGCATGTTGCGAGACGATAGTTTAGAGAAAGACAAGAAGAAGCACTTTACCCGAGGGCACGTCTTAAGTGGCGAGGCTTGGGATTCGGTGCTGTCGCTGGCTCAGGAGAAATTGCAGACAGTGCGAGAAGGGGTTCAAGCTGGTCGCTTTGCTCCTACACCCTCTCCTACGCTGTGCGAGCGCTGTGATTATTTTCTCCACTGTCGATCCAGCATCCTATTGGGAGGGAAAGTTATTTGAATTGGACCGAACCACAACGTGAAGCCTGTGAAAATCTCTCCCAAGGTCTCTCGGTGCTTGCTGCCGCAGGCAGCGGCAAGACGCGCGTTTTGGTCGAACGTTACGCGGGTTGGGTGCGCTCCGGTGTGGAACCAGGCAAAATCCTCACCGTCACTTTTACGAGGGAAGCCGCAGAGCAGTTGCGCAGTCGCATCGTACATCTCTTCGCCAACGACAGCGTCACCGCGGAGAATGTGCGCAAAACTTCCTCGATTGGCACGATTCATAGTTTCTGTCTTAGTCTCTTGAAATCGTATGGCGGCGAGATTCAAAGCCCACGTGAAATCCTAGACGATGTTCGCTGGCACGAATGCTTTGATGCAGTTTTTGAGAAGTGGTTTGCGCAGCTGGATTCGGAAACACTCAAATCAGGTCTGGAGTTATGGAACCCCCTTGACATGGAAGTGCTTTGCAAAGAGGCGCTGCGCCAGAGTTTATTTTTGCGGCCGCTTTTCTCACAACCCAGGACGGAAGGCCGGGCCGAAGCCTGGTGGCTGACGACATTGCCATCTCTTTTTTCGTTGTGGCAGCAACAGGTCGTCGATCAGGGAATCTATTCGTTCACCGACTTAGAAGAAAAGGCACTCGAACTTTTGGAGCTCCCAAAAGTTCGGGAGCAAGCAGCCAGTGCATACTCGGCGTTCTTGATCGACGAGTTCCAAGATACCAGTCCAGCCCAGTGGAAAATCCTTGAGCAAGTAGTGGGCAACCAATGGGACCGTGTCTTTATCGTCGGCGATCCAAGGCAATCCATTTACGGTTTTCGCAATGCAGACGCTGATCTATTTTTTGGAGTTCTCGATCGTATTTGCAGCCTCGGCGGGAAAAAGATCGAGCTATCCACTTGCTTCCGCTCAACACCCGAAGTGGTAAGAGCTGTGAATGAAGTGAGCGCGCGGCTTTTTGCGGGCAACCGGCAATACGAGCCCCTGCTCCCAGGACGCGAGTCCGTGCCCGGAGTGGAGGGTCTATCGCACTTACCGTACACAAGTCCCGAAACCAAAAGCGCAGATCTCTCCCGTGCGGAAGTCACTGCCGTAACGATGTACCTTAAGAAACGAATCGAGGCCGGCTATTTGCCCAGTGATTTTGCATTGCTCTTTCGGAGTTCGGAACGGATTACGGATTTCGCAGCAGCACTGGACGAAGCGGGTATTGCGGCTCGCTATCGCAAAGGCGAGCGGCTGTTTGATCATTACTTCACCTGGGATGTCTTAGGGTTTTATCGATTGATTCTCGACCCTGGAAGTGAATTTGCGGCAAGTGCTTTTCTGCTCTCCCCGTTTATTGGACTGCAGGCCGCTGAAATCCAGGCGCTCCAAGCCGGTCGCGGTTTATCGCTATTAGAAAAACTCAGCACTCGTAAGGACGCTCGAACGGATTGGCTCACGAAGTTCTTTCAAGACCCGCCCACGCATCCCGTGCTTGCTCTACAGCAACTGCTGGCCCAGGCGCGCTATTGGCCACAACGTTATCCGTGCTGGGATTCACTCACTAAACTTCTCAGCGAATCATCGGACATAGCGAGTGCGGTGAAAAAGCTTGAACTCTGTGCACGCGGGGAGGTGTTGGGAACCAGTGCAGGAGAAGGCAATCCACAACCCAGCGTTTCACTGCTAACGATTCATGCGGCAAAAGGGCTGGAGTACCGCGAAGTGCTTCTCGTCGACCTTCTACGACGGCCCACGACGCATTACCCTTGGGTCGTAATCGAGCCACCACGCGGCTTTGGCGTGCGATACAGGGATTCGGGTGCGCTGGAATCTTCGGATGCGTATAAAGCCATTCACGCGCGGAAAACGCTGAAGGAGAAAGAAGAAGAAATGCGTTTGATGTATGTGGCACTCACTCGCGCTAAAGATCGAATCGTCTTATCGCTTCCGGAAAATCGAGCGCTGATTAAGGGCGAGTGCTGGGCAAGTTATCTTGTGGGTAAGAATGAGAGCGGCCCAAAATAAATCAGGGGATAAATCCCCGACCTCCGCCGTCTGAATCCAAGCAACGTACTACTAGAACGGCTTGACGACGGTGGCGCGGAAACTTACCCCCCGATTGTTGGGAGAAGACTTTTACAGATCGACTGAAACGGTACCCATCAACTTGTAATACGAAGCATTCATCAGACCAGCTTCTTCGAAACCAGGAGCTGCGTTCATGCCCGCATCGCGAGTCATCGGCCTATCGATCACGGGAACCATCCACGAACCGCGGATACCAATCGCCGTCGACTTTGCAATCGACACATCGGCACCGGCAATCGCCTGCGCGGAACCAAGCAGTTCGTTGTACTGACGGATGTAATCACCCGGCATGCGCTGCTGCATTCCCGAGTAGTATACACCCGATAGACCGCCGCCCACGAAAGGACGGAATGTTCCCTGAGATAGATACAACTTCAAGTTTCCGCCTAACGAAAACTGATCGAAGTTATGCGCCATCAAGCGAGGTGCTAAATACCCCATCGAAGGCTCGGCAAGCGAAGTATAAGCCAGCGAGTAATTCGCGTAACCACCTTCTAATTCCAGAGCAAGATAGGAACTCGTTTGAAACTCAGTCGCGAGTCCAAAACTAATATTGTTCTTCGTATTGATACTCCAGCGACCGACGTAATCTCCGGATCCCACCATCGGAGTGAGACGAACCGTGGATTTTTCCTGCGGCTGAGAACTCGCAGTCAGCGTGGACATCGACTCCCCCTGAGCCGGTGCGTACACTAACTGATTCGACTTAGGCGCCATATATGGAGCCTGTGCAACCGGCGAGGCTTGCAAAGCGACTGGCGCTTCTTGCACTGCTACCGGAGCGACTGGAGCAACTGCTGGAGCCGAGACTGGAATAGCCTCTGCTTCCTCTCCCCATACTGTGGAACCGGAAGCTCCCTGGTAGTAATCCCCACCAAACTCCCCTTCCACCCGCGCACTAACAACTTGCGAAACCATCAAGGCAATCGCGAACACATAAAACTTGTGCTTCAAGGTGAACCTCTTTCTTAATTAACTCTCTCTTTGGGCAAACAAATCAGGACTAAATTGGATTTTTGTACGTCGAGAAGAAACCTGGATTCAGGGCCCGCATACTGCAGTTGGTATGCCAAGTTATTGAAA
>JALHPX010000124.1 GCA_022842225.1 bacterium | reverse complement strand
AAGAATGATAACCGGAACAGCCGTGGGGCCAAACCAGGCGCCTAACATCGCGAGCATTTTGACGTCGCCACCGCCTAATCCCTCGCGCTGCGTGTATTTCTCGTAGGCCCATGCGACGGCAAAAAACAATCCGCCGCCTAAGAACGCGCCCAACAAAGATTCCCACCACGTGATGTGCCCCATCCAAAGGGCCGCTAGAAGGCCTAAGATGATTCCAGGAAGGCTTAACTCATCGGGGATAATGCGGTGATGAAAATCAATTCCAGAGATGACCCACAGCATGCTGGATAACACCGAAAAACAAATCCATTCCTTGGATGCACCAAATTTCAAATAGAGCATCGCAAACGTGATGCCGACTCCCATTTCTACAATCGGATATTGAGGCGACAGACGTTGGCCGCAACAGGCGGTGCGGCCGTTTAAGTATAGATAGCCCAGCACTGGAATATTGAAGTACCACGCCACGGGTTTGCGGCAGTGCGGGCAGCGCGAGCGGCCTTTATAAATCGGCTCGTCGAGAGGAATACGATGGATGCAGACGTTAAAAAAACTTCCCCAGATAAGTCCGAGGATAGAAGCGAGTACAAGTCCGATTGGGCTGGAATTTAAAATTTCAAAAAATTCATTCACGTTGCAATGTCTCTGCGGCTGAAAAACAGTACCGCGAGAGCGAGGTAGAAAGCAACGCAGACAGTGCCGTAACACGACGCCAAGAAAAACTCATTCCACTCGATTGATTGCGAGTAGGAGGCGAGCGCCTTCATATTAAAAATCTCCAAGTCGGGTAACACGGTCTTAGCGCTATTCCATAAAATGAGATCCGATGTTTCTCTGAGGTTTGAGCTGACGGTGTCGCGCCCGTGGCCGATAAAGAAGATGGAGGCAGCTCCCAGGGATGTGACAACCGCGCCGCTATTTACCGCAAAGGCGTAAGTAACGGCCGTAATGATGGCGGCTTCCCAGGCGATTAAAGTTACCGTCTGGAACACTGCCGCCGCGGAGAACGAGCCGGTTCCGAATCGTAGGCAAAATAGGCACGTCATCAACCCCATCATCCACGTGATTAAAAACTGCATGCAGACCTGCCCGAGGTATTTGCCGAGAAGAAAACTGGCGCGCGAGATGGGTTTAGAGAGGATCATAGAAATCGAACCCATGGAGAGCTCTTTTTGAAATAGGCTGATGCCCATGAAAATCGCGAAAAGGAGCATTGAGATCTGTGTCGCGCCCAACATGAAGTCGAGGGTGAGTTTTGCCTGCTCGCCGTAAGTCATCTGGCCAAAGACCAAACTCATTCCCAGCGAGAAGAGCGCAAATCCAATCAATAGGTAAGATACTTTCTCATGTAGAAGTTCCTGAATAGCGACCCACGCAATACGAAGAGAGTTTGTCACGATTAAGCTCCTCCCGCTGCTTGACGCGGAAATTGGAAATTTTCGTACTTTCTGTCGGAGAACAAGATCTCTTCCAGGCCGCGGCGCTGAGTATTTACCGATACAATCGTGCCCCCGGTACGCGAGATTTCGGTTAAGCGCGCTGTGAGAATATCGACAGACTCGACGTTAAAACTCAGTCCGAGGCTTGTGGTGGTGGCACCATGTTCGGCGCGGTACTTGGTTTCTAAGGTTTGATTGAGGTCCGTGACGACGATGGAATAGAACTGCCCATCCTGCACCATCAGCTGATTGATCTCGCACGCTGTTTTCAAAACACCCTTCTTGAGGAGCGCTACCGACGAACAGAGCGCTTCCACATCGGAAAGAATGTGCGTGCTAAAAAAAATGGTGGTGTCTGGCATGCCGTCGTGGATGGCGCGAATGAGATCGCGAATTTCCATGCGGCCAAGCGGATCCAAGCCGCTCATCGGTTCGTCAAAAATCAAAAGCTTGGGTTTATTCATTAGCGCCTGAGCGATTGCCAGGCGCTGGGTCATACCCTTGATGTAGCCGCCTACGCGTTCGGCGCGCGCGTGCTTAAGTCCTACAAGTTCCAGCATGTGATCGGTTTGTTGCGTGAGTTGTTTGCCACCGAGGCCATAAAGCCTGCCGTAGTAGTTTAGAATGTATTCGCCGCGCAGGAATTTTTGGAAGCGGGGATTCTCTGGCAAGTAGCCAATGAGTGAGCGCGATTGGCGCGTGCCCGCGGGTTGATCGCAGACAAAGATTTGGCCATGCGTTGGCTTTAAAAAGCCCAGGATCATCTTAATTGTCGTCGATTTCCCAGAGCCATTGGCACCCAACAGCCCGACGATTTGTCCCCGGGGAATATCAAGAGTGAGTTTGTCCACCGCCAGTTTCTTTTTAAAAATTCCGGTGGCAAATTCTTTCGTTACTTCGTTGATAGAAATATCAATGACTTTTGTGCTCATGCTATCCCTTACTCCATTCGATAAATGCCGGTGTCCTCTAGCTCAGTCAGTTCCTTGGCGTCGAAATGGTGATTGAAATCGATTTTTCCCAACTTTGGATTGTACTGAAATCGAAAGGGTTCTCGGAACAAGTCTTCCAGATCAGGATGAATGTGAATGCTCTGCATCGCGGTCTGCAGCTCCGAGAGTTCAGCCTTTACCAACGGCACGATTTCTTCGGTGGAAGCTGGTTTGCGTCCTTGGTTCATCGGAAATTTTTTGAGTGCGCGTTCCCACGCTGATTTTACCAAGGTAAAACGCAGGCTGCGGATGCGCTTTTTAAGACGGTATTTGCCTTCTTCTTCGCTAATCGATGGGTAAAGATCCGTTGCCACTTGCAGAGCCGAAAAATACGCGCCTGTTTCGCTAATCAACCGAATGCCCAGCGCGGTGAGCCACGGGGGGGCATTCGGCAAGGAGGCGGCTTTGAGCATGCAGCGGGAAGCTTCTTCGTATTTTTTTTGTTCGAAGAAATAGTGGTAGCCCAGCATGTAGTGCGTGCGCCAATTATAGGGATCGTACCGCGTCCATTTTTCCAGAATGAGTTGTGCGCCTAGTCGGTCACGTCGGAAAACGGAGAGGAATGCCGCGCCAAAAGGATAGGCGCGCGCAAATTTATGATCCAGACTAATCACGCCGTTTAACTGAGCGTATTCCCAGCTCACTTCATCGCGGCTCAAGGGCTTGTGACTCGCTTTCTGCAGCAACTCAATCCACAGCATGTCTGCCAGCGCGTGCTGGAAGCCGAAGTGAAAACGCCGGAGCGAGTTTGCTTGAAAATCGGCAGAGGCGCGGGTGACACGCGGGCTGGGCCGTTGCGCAGCGATCTGGTGATTATCCAGATAGTACTTCGAAAAAAAAGCACTAAAGAGCGCCAACGCGATGGGTCCTTCGCCAAGCTTTTTCCAATTTTTCATAGGGACGAATTGTTTTTAGAGAATTCGTACTAAGTGTAATCGATTAGGTAACTGAAGAGGAGGGATCAGTCGTTGAGGGGAGGCCGAAGCTGCTAACCATCGGCAACAGGTTTTGGGGGGTTGAATGGAATTGGGAAGGCTTCGCAGCTCCAATTAACCTCGCCCTCAACGGCTAAGCTTTTTTTGGGGGACCAGTTTGGGCAGAAGGGGTACTCGTACTACTTACTTCCAACTTTGAGTTCTTCTACTTCGCTTGTCTTGCCTTTCCTATGTGCAATCACGGTGCCAAACTTTTTCACGACGAGGTTTTTTTTCTGAACTCAAAATCGAAGTGACGCAGAGAATCAAAAAGCGGAAGGCGCTCGGCGAAAGTTCCAAATTGGAACCTTCGTCGGAGCGCCTCCGATTCATGCATAATATTAAATACTTACGAGCGTCTAATTTTTTCGGTTTGGAACCAGTCCCACCCGTCATCAGACCTTTTGGTAAGTCAGCACGACGATCGTGAGCACATCGCCGTACTCCGTTTCCGATTTCACTTCGACGAAAACTTTTACCTTATCGCCTTCCACACGAATCGATGCACGTGCGGTATCGCCAACGCGATACACCGGAGTTTGCTCAGACTCGCGGGTGCCTGTTTCGAAAAGGGCAGACACGGGCGCGCCTTTGGTGGATTCGCTTCCGGAGGAATACCACTGCCAAGATTTATCGCCGCGCACATAGTTCCAGTAATAGTGCTTGTCGGTGAAACTAAGCTTTCCGTCTTTGGCTTCCATGGAGAATGGGAGATTAATTTCGGCGGAGACTTGGAGCGATTCTTCCGACGATTCGATATTGAATTGAGTATCGTCGCCTTTCTCCGGGTCACCGACCGTTTTCAAAGCGTGATTGAAGTTTGCTTTGACCGATTTGGCTGCAATCACCGAAGTGGTTTGAACGCGCGCGATTTTATAGTTTCCAGTGGGCACGCTACTCATGTCCACAATCGCGGTAACAGGAAGCGTTTCTGGGGCGAAATCGGTGGTCGATCCGCACGCCGCTAGCACCAGCGCAGCCAAAGCAAAAAACCAAGCATGTCTGTGTCCGAACTTCATTACGTACTCCTAAAATGAAAACTCGCCGCTGCCCGACTTGGGCAGCAGACGCGGGCGATAAAGCAAGGAGTGTGCCCGGCTCTTTCGAGCTCGCTCGCGCACACTTGCTGTCTGCGCAATGTCTAAGGGGTATTCAGTCGACGCGCAATTGGTCGTTTAGGCGCTGACAAACCGGCGGCCAGCATTAGTGTAAGCACCTGAATTTGTATGGGAATTTTCTTGGCTCACCCATGGCATTGGCTTTGCTCTACTAGAGGATGGATGAGCAAGCAGAAACTAAAATCCGTGCTGTCTAAAGGGAGTGTCCGCTGGGGCATTCTCGTCGGCCTCATTGCGGTCGAAGTTCTGCTCGTTGCTTTCCTTCGATTTGCTGCCGGACCTGCCAGCCATGCGTTTCTCATTAAAAACGGCAAACAATATATGGTTTTTTGGTCGCAAGATGGCCGCTATGAGTCGGCATCATATGGCGATTTAAAAGATGCACTCTCTTTTGCCCGTCGAGAGCTTGGCCTGGAAGAAGGAACTTCGGTAAACGGCGCTTCGCTCGAAACGCTGTGGATGCAGGACCGTGCCGGCTCATTTACTTTAAACTGGAAGACGTTCCAATTTGACCATCTCAATCACCTGACTTTCTACCGCGAAAGCGAAGCAAAATTTTTTGAAGCTGCTTTCCGCAAAGGCTCTTATACGCCTTCACCCTTCGGCCATTCTGTCCTTTTGCTCCCCGTCCGCCAGAACTAAATCAAGCGTTGTCATTAGGTCAGGTTTCCTTTAATTTTTGAACCTCTTTTTGGAGGTTCAAGTGCCGACACCTAAAATCGATTTAGCGACCAAAAGTGACGAAGCGAATACGAGCGCTGTCGTCTTAGTTTGGTTTGCAGCGGACGCAGATAACAAAGGTGCTTCGGGTCCAAAATACCTGGGCGGCCGTAGCAAGGAAATCGACGAACTCGCGCATCGCCTGACCTCTTCTCACCATTTTGCAGGCAAAAAGAATGAGCTAAGCGTTTTGCGCTTTTATGGTTTTGCCGGCTGGCCGTGTGTGATGCTGGTGGGTGCAGGATCCAGCGAAAAATTTTCGGCAGACGTTGCCCGTCAATTAGGCGCCTCGGTTTTTAAGTGTCAGAAAAAAGAAAAGCTCGAATCCGCAAGCGTTCGTATCGATAGCTTACTCGCCGGTGTACCACCGCAGGAGCAGCCCTATTATTTGCAGGCATTTTGCGAAGGCTATTGGCTTGCAAGTTACGAATACGTTTTCACCAAGCCTGCTTCCAAAGAAGCTTTTTATCCGAAGAAATTAGATCTGCTGGGTGCGAAAAACTCGCCGCTTAAAGAAGTGGTCGACCGCGGCCAGGCGATTGCGGAAGCGATTAACTTCGCCCGTTCACTCGGAGATAAGCCACCCAATATTTTAAATCCCGCAGGCATGGCCACTTTGGTCACTCAAATGGCCAAGGGGCGTAAGCTAAAAGTCACCGTCTTGGGACAAAGCCAAATGGAGCGCGAGAAAATGGGGGCGCTCTTGGGTGTGGCGCAAGGTTCTGACTTCGAACCCAAACTCATTCAAATTGAATACCGCGGTGGCAAAAAGGGCGACAAGCCTGTGGCTCTGTTAGGTAAGGGCGTTACTTTTGATTCGGGTGGTATCTCCATCAAGCCCGCAGCCGGCATGGACGATATGAAGTTCGACATGATGGGTGCCGGAACTGTTGCGGGCGTGATGCAGGCGATCGCGGACTTAGAAATTCCCCTCAACGTGACGGGTTTTATTGGCGCCGTAGAAAACATGCCGAGCGGCAAAGCTCAGCGTCCAGCGGACGTGGTAGTGAGCTCCAGTGGCAAGACGATTGAGATCACCAATACCGATGCGGAAGGCCGTTTGGTTTTGGCGGATGTCATCACCTACGCGCAAAAGCAAAAGCCTCAGGCCATGATCGATGTGGCGACATTGACCGGTGCTGTCATCGTGGCGTTGGGAAATGCCGCAACCGGCATCATGGGCAACAGTGCGGCTCTCATTAGCCGCATCAAAACAGCCGCGAGCTACACGGGCGAGAAAGTTTGGGAATTGCCTCTCTTTGATGAATACGAAGAAGATCTCAAAACTCCTTACGCCGATATTCGTAACGCGGGTAATCGTGAAGCAGGGTCCTCCAAGGGAGGCATATTCATCAAGTTCTTCGTGGATAAGTCGATTCCTTGGGTGCACTGCGATATTGCCGGAACGGCGAATAATAAGTCTGACCTCAATTACAATCCTCCCAAGGGCGCATCGGGCGCAATGATTCGTTGCCTGACTCATTTGCTCGAAACCTGGCAGCCCTTGCAGGATCAGAAGAAGTAAGTGAAGAAGTAGGCCGAGGCAGTCCTTCATTGCTATAATTGATTTGCTTAGAATCAATCATGGGAATCGGGGGAAAAATGGGACCGCTTCAAAGGCTGCTTTGCTGTGCAATGGCGTTAATGGCAGCTTTTCCCCCGGCGTTGTATGCCGAATCCGTCGACGATGAATTTGCTCAGATCAGCCCTTCGCATACCACTGGCAGTGGGGAATTTGTCCACGGGCAGGGATACGGAAAAATCCTCATCCGCACGATGATCTTTGGCGCCATTCCCCAGCAGGGAATTCACTACGTGCCTGAAGGCACCGACTTACTCTTCGCTTTGCTCTACGCGGGTGGGTACAACGACCAAACCGATCTCAATGGGATTACCATTCGTCGGCGCGGCGTGAAGGAAATTATCGAAGTGGATTTAGAGGCAATGATCGAGGAAGGGCAGGTCATTCCTCGATTGAAAGACGGCGACGTTATCAACGTCCCCCATAACTGGCGCCGGGATTACCAAGAATTCATGTTCTTCGCCGGCATGTTCACGTCGCTCTCAAGTCTCGTGCTTTCTATCGCGCTCTTGTCCCGAAACTAGCCTCGATGGCAACTGCCGCGGGCCTTCCGGGGATGGGCTGAAAAACTTCTTGTTTAGTGATTTGAAACTTTAGTTTTTCAAGCTGCGCGATGAGATCTTCCAATTTCCAATGATAGAAGTACCAGGATTCGATCCCGGCTTCGGCAAGAAAGTCCCGCCCGGAATTCATATCTCCCACGCCCTCACCAATCAGCGTCAGCAAAAAAAGCTTTCCCGATGGCTTCAGCACTTTCGCAAATTGGCCCAGTGCCAAAATCCCCTTCTCGCGCGGAAGGTGTAAAAATGAAAATGAGCAGAAAACCGCGTCGAAGGCCTGGGCGAATTTATCGTCGATAGCGGTCATATCGCCCAGGATCGTGGCGGCTTTGGGCACATTGCGCTTATAGAGCTGCTGCATTTTCTCGCTCAGCTCCAAGCCGGTAACTTCCAATCCCAGTGCCTGGGCCATGACGCTTTCGTCGCCGCGGCCAGGGCCTACATCCAAAACGCGTGCGCCTTTGGGCAGCGCAACGAAGAAGTTTCTAATTCTGCTTGCTGCAGAATCAATTTCAGAAGCGGAACCCAGACTTTCGGCGTTGGCGCCGTGAGTGGCGAAGCGATCATAGACTGCTCGCATATTGTCAGCCGTACCCACTATCGCTTTCGGGGTGCTTTTTGGATCTTTCGTATCTGTCATGGTTCCTACTTCAAAACGCGCA
Organism: bacterium; assembly: GCA_022842225.1. Classification (GTDB taxonomy): domain Bacteria; phylum Bdellovibrionota; class FAC87; order UBA2466; family UBA2466; genus JALHPX01. Next base: position 164 of record JALHPX010000124.1, on the reverse strand, counting down.
TTTCAATAAAAAACGGGAGACCCTTTGTGGGGTCTCCCGCTAGAACTTTTTAAGAAAAAGCTCACGAACCGAAATGATTACATCATTCCGCCCATGCCGCCCATTCCTCCCATGCCGCCGCCGCCGTGGCCGTGGCCTGCATGGTCGCCTTCTTCTTTAGGCTT
>JALHPX010000123.1:2927-8214 GCA_022842225.1 bacterium | reverse complement strand
GTTCGCGAGGATTTTTCCCGGCAGGCGGTCCGTTTAGCGAGGAGCCCGCGCTCTCGCTTCGCTCGAAATCTCCGCCGCCTTCCCACTCTGCCTCGGCGCCAAACCCATAAACCACCGACGCACCCCTTCCAACCCCAGTCCATACCAACCCTCCCCAGCAGACTGTCTAACAAGGCAGATCGCTCCCGGGCTTTCCCGCTCTCACACTCATCCGATTTGCCTAATACTCACCACCCTTCACCTGCTTCTTTTTACGCCTGCCCTAACTCCATCCACGCAAGCCTCAACCCTTCGCCCTTTTCTACGAGATAAGATTTTTTTTGGTTTTTTTTGGGGAACAGGGAACGTAGGTGGGGCATTTAGGCTCGTCCCTCCTCAGGTGACAATGCACGGCCCTTCGCGTGGCCAGAATTGTCGCTGCGAAAACCCTACCGCAATCAAATCAAGTACTTGCACATGGTCCCCCGGTTGCAATCTCACCTACCGGAGCCCCGGGGAAGGAATTTGAGGTAGAAATGCGTCGTCTATCTAATACTGTCTTCGCCCTGGTTTGCTTAACCTGGTTATCTGCGTGCGGCAGCTACTACAAATACGATTCCACCGTTAGTGGCGAACAGAAATCCCTTATCGAAAAAGACATGGGCCGTATCGAAGGCACCGAGATGATCGCTCAGAACGGCGATGATTTGAGAACCATTCAGATCGCCGACCTCTCCGGTCCCTCTCTGATTAATTGGCTCCAAAACCGCAACCGCGTCGTCGTCGGTGAAGACTACGATTGGCTCGGATCGAATTTTGTTACCCAGCAAAAAGTAACTTCGGCGCCGCAATTACTAACGAGCGCTCAATTGGATTTTCCAAGTACCGTAAATGCAGGTGGAACAGTCACCGTGATGGTGAATTTAGGTGCGGCGATTTATCTCGAAGGCGTGAAAAAGAACGTTGTTTATACCGTTACTGCCGCGGATACCGAGTGGAGAGTATGGAGTCCACGTTCCGCTGGAATGATTCAGGTGGGCGAAGGCTTGTTTAACTTGATGGTGGAGAGCTCTCCGCTGGATTCCTGGGCGCATTCGGTAAGACGATTTTCAACCTACTTGCACGAAGCGACTCACACCGATGGCAATGGAGATCACCGCGCCTTTGCTCATGCTTCTTGCCCATCCACCTTTTATCGGACGGAATTCCGCGATCAGTATGCGTGTGAAGGCTATCTCAATGGTCCGTACTCGCGCCAAGTGGTTTTCTTGAAGTACGCAATCCCGCAAGTTTGTGCGGAAAAAGGTTGCTCGAGCGCGGAGCAAGATGCGCTCTTAAAGACGATGGCAGATTACGACTCACGAAAACTCTCTACCGCGGTCTACGCAGATCCGACTCCGGAAGGTTACAACGTTGGCGAGATCTCTGAATTTGGCGTGATGCCCCAGGTCTCAGAAGTATCGTGGTAAAATAGAATCACCACATGCGATCCCGCATCCAAAATCTCTTCGTACTAGGCGCTGGCGTCTCACTCATTCTTGTTGGAATTTGGGCCAGCCAGCACACCCGCCCCTCAGGCGCTGCTTTTACGCCTCCGTCGCTGCCGGTAGAGACGCCAACCCCTGCCGCACCTGTGGCGGCACCCCAACAGCCAAAGCCCGATTCATCCAAGTTTGAAGCCAAGCTCAGTGAAACGACAGCCAAGATGGCACGCCCCTCGGACATCCGTCCGGAAGCAGCGCTGCATGACGCCCCGCCCGAGACAACGCAGGACAGCGAAAACTTTGGCGACATCATGGATGAAGTGAAAAACAATCCTGCCCTCGTCCCTACTGTTATGAATTTTTATGAGAAATGTGCGCAGAACAACGAAGTACTCGCTTCGTCGCGTGCTGTTTGCCTGGCTCACTTGATGTATTGGATGAAGAAGAGAAACGTACCGCTGGATCGCACTCGCTATCCCCGTGAGATAATTTCCATTGCGGAAAAACTCCCCGTGCAATGGGAATAGCTCTAGATATCCTCACCTAAAAGAGTTCCCTCGACTTCGATATCATCGCTCGTGCCAAACGCTTTGTCTGGACCCGCTGAGGAAACCCTTATCGTGCGGCCTTCGATTTTGTGCTGGTACTCGGTGCCCCAAGTATCTAGCGTCACGTCTCGCTCGTCGTTTTTTTCTAGTACACTACTAACAAATGCGCGGAAGTCGCGGATCTGATAATCCGGCTCGCCTACGGAGTCTAGAACGGCTTGCTTCATGATGGTGCGTAAGTCCAGTGTGGTCACGATGGTGTACTGCAAATCGAGCACCATCGCCAAACGACGAGTCATCGCGTCTTTCGAGTGCGCTCCAATCCCCAAGAGCATCAGAATCGGTAGGAGTTTACTGATTTCCATTGCTGCCTTACGCCGGTTTCTTCTTCATACGGTCGTTTTGAGAAGCTTGGTTCTCACTGAGATTGGCGATGAGGATGGCGACAAAAATGTTTGTCATGCAAAGAAGCAAGAAATCGTTTCGCTCTACTTTAAGCGCGGAGACTTCGGTCTCGGCCGTAACATCCGCATTGCGGCGGCTTGCTTTGATGATTCCAATCATACCGAGCAAGTCCCCTGCCCCTAGACGCGCGATTACTTTGTCGTCGCCTTGGTGAGTGACCTTCACGGTCCCCGATGTCAGCACGAATGCGTGCTCGGCGTTCTCGCCTTCGGTAACCACTTTCTCTCCAGGCTTAAAGTGAGTGAGCTTGGATATGGCTAGAAACTCGCGAATTTGGCGCGCGCTTAAATGCGATAGACCCTGGCTCTCCTGCAGCAATTTCACATGCCGCAGTGTTTGCGATAGAGTTTGCCGTAGCGGCGAATTCTGCGGAAATAGTAAATCAAAATCTTTGCGCCCTAAATGCAACACGCGGCACTTGCTTGCCGCTCTTACCGTAGCTGTGCGCAAACCTTCTTCAATCAGCGCCACTTCACCAAACGAATCTCCAGGATGCAAAAGCGCTACAACCGGCTGCGTACCATCGGGACGCTCGACAACCACTTGGGCCTCGCCATCCGCGAGGAGATAAAACTCATTACCCGATTCGCCTTGCGCCACGATTTTCTCACCACGTCGAAAACTCGTGTGCAAGAAGCTAGTGCTCAATTGATCCATCACGGATTCAGGTAGGTCGGCAAACACGGGGCTCTCTCGTAAGAAGTCCTTTAAGCCGCCTGTGAAATCGCGTTTTTTGTTTAAGAAACTTCCCAATCCGCGTCGCGCGCGTCGAAGAGGCACCTGGGCGACAAACGCCACGTTTCCAGCCAAGATCCACCCAAACGCGCAAGCCATCAGGCCGATGACACTCAGATTAACGGCAAGCAGCAGCAGACTCGCCCAGAAATCCAAACTCAGAGGACTACTAAACAGCTGGTGCGCCAACACGGGAAAGGCGCGGCCAAAGAGGTCAAAGAAAGCTAAGCCACAAACATAGAGCCACGCGAGCGAGGCTGCTGCCATAGCGTGTGTGATCCGCTCCACGCTCTTAGGCGTGGTTTGAAAAATCGCGGTCACGGCGGTTTTAGGGGCGGCTGCCTTCGAGCGTTTCTCCAGCAGGCCGGCGAATATGCGTTTGCGCAGGTACTCCCGCGCGCCCGATAAAAACTGCTGCGAACCCGTAAAGCTCTCCGCCCACCGAATCAGAGAGCTGCGATAAAACGGGCAAACTTTGACGACGCCAAAACAGGCAAAGGCGAAGCTCACCGTATAGAGCGAGGGCAGTTGGTTGTAACTCGCCAGCCACCACGTGGCGAAAGCTCCAAGCCACGGCAATCCCAGGCTCAATAAGAAGTATTGAGTCGCGGCTTGGCGGTGGATAAGTAGGGTGTGCTCGTCTTTAGTTTCAATGCGGAAGAAGAAGAGCGAAGTAAACTTGAGCGACCACGGTACGATGCTGCGTAAATCGCCTTTGAGAAGAATTGCATCTAAGTATCCAAGCAACACACCTACAAAGCTAAAACTCAAACACAGCGACAACAGACAAAGTGCTGGGTGTTGCAATGGCTCGTCCATCACCCCCAAGGCGCGCGCCCAAGCGAAATGAGACCTTACCGCCAGCACGATCAAAATCGCCGCTAGGCCCAGAACCCCTTCGGTGGATACAGCTGCGCGCACCAAAGAGGACGTGCTGTCAGACACTCTAAGATTTTTTCGGCTTACGAGAGGAAAATCCATCCACCGAGAAAAGCGGTTTACCGTTTTTTGCGCGGCAACGAGAAGAGCGTTTTGTCCTTGCGACTCGATCTCTTCTAGCCGCTGCATGACACCTTCACTAAATACTTCTTCGAAAAAGCCTGCTCTTTGCAAACGCAGAAGCAATTGGAGGGACTCGTGAAAGCTCAAACCTTCTCGGCCAGCCAAGTGCCACTTCACGTAAGCATCCAGCGAAAGATCGAGATCGGCTAAGCGCTCGAGCACTTTCCACTCGCGCAGAGTGAGAGATAGATAGGAGGAGTCATCGAGCAAACGGATAATGACATAGCCGTCGCGCGGAGCTCCGACCAAAAACGGTTTTACTCGGATGTGTGTGGATTCGTAAGTTGGCATAGGACCATTACTTTTCGGCTGAAGTTCGCTCTTTACTGAGAGCCTCGCGTCACGGAAAATCGAAGCCATGAACAAGACTATGCCTATTTTTGCTGCACTGTTTCTTTTACTCAGCGCCTGCGCGTCCAAGCCGGTCGCGGTGCAAGACGTCAGCGCTGGAATGACGGCAGCCCAAGTCAAAGAAGTACTCGGTGCGCCCGCGGATAAGAGCTTCGAAGGCAGTGCTGAGAAATGGATTTATTCCCAGCCAGACGGTTCGCAGAAGGTGCTCACCTTTCGCGGCGGCAAACTTACAAGCCTTGCCAGCGAAAAGGACGGCAAGCCCGTAGGTGCCGCTGTAGCCGCGCTGACAAGTGCCAGCGCCAATGGAACGCTCTGCGTCGGAACGAATGATTACGGCTCGTATATGGATGGCGGTGGCTGCAACCTCTATGGCTGCTGGCCTAAAGGCGGCTACTGCAATGGTTTTGGCTGTTCAGCGACGGGGCGTTGCACAAATACCGGTTGCCCCAAAAAAATAGATTCTTTCCACTGCAGTCAGTAAAATAGATCAAGAACGCTCTTCTCTTAAGAAGTCTCTCTCACCTGCCTTCACTATAAAGGTACAAAACATGCGCGCTACTCGATGGACTCCGTGGTTAATCGTGTCTGGATTCTTCATGTACGGCTGCGGATCAGAAGTCTGCGTCGGACCGTTTCCCGCTACTTGCTATCAGAAAGATG
>JALHPX010000123.1:0-2917 GCA_022842225.1 bacterium | reverse complement strand
GGCGTAACAACGAACGGAGCGCTCACCGTGACCGCGCCTAAAGACCCCATGGCTCGCAGCGAGATAATGACTTTTACAGTCACTGGTGGAGTGGGCCCCTACTCTTTCCGCAAACCAGCAAAAGGCGATATGACTCAGTCGGGTGTTTTTACAGCCCCTGCCGAGACCACTGCTGTTTTAATTGAGGTGATTGATTCTAGGAGCCAGTCGGCATCCACTGCCGTCGGCGTGCAGTAACTAGACCTTGCGATCAAATTGCTCGAATTGATATTCGCGAATAGTGACCTTCTGATACACCCTCACCACTTGCATCTTCTTGCGAAGCTTTGAAAGTGCGCGCGCGGCAGCCTGCCGCTCCCCTTCGGAACCGGGGCGCTCGTAGAGAGCTTCAATGCGCTTTAAGCGCTGTTCGAGATCACGCTTCATCCTATCCCTAGGACAATGGAAGATCCGTACCACTCCCAAGTACGCAGAAACGCGCTCAAAAGAGCCGAATACCGCCTTGTTTTTGTCATGCAGGTGAAAGTTTTTTGGACAGGTTGTATGCCGTGAGAATACAGCGCGCGGAAAATACAGATTTATCGTCGAAAAGCTTCGAAGTACTGCTCGAGTTGCCGCGCATGAAGAGATTGTACTCGGAGGGTTCCCAGCGTGTGCTCTGGCGCGGACAGGTTCCATGGCGAATAGCTCTGATGCGTGATCTGCCCCGTAGTCGCCGCTGGCGGAAATGACAGATACATCTCTAGCAGACCCCGCGATGACTGACTCACCCCCCCGAGCAAAGATCCCACCGCCACTTCCCGCGCTCCTTCAGAGCCAATGTACTGAATGGGACGCACACTCGCAGAAAAACTGGCAATTTGATTCTGCGTCTCCATCCACGCGTAATGGTGAAACCATCTGCCCAAGGTCGGAGCGCTGGAGTCGGCACCGTGTTCGGTCATCGTGCCTAAGCGCACCGATGCATCCACTCCCGCATGTGAAAAAGCTAGATACGACAACACCGCAAACGCTAAGTGGCTTTCTTCGGTAAAGAAGCCCGTCTCCAACAAATCCCCCAGCCTAACCACTTGGCGATCTAACAACTTCTGATACTGGGCAAATTTGCGCGGATAGATCCGCCGCGCCACCCAGCCCCGTTGGTAAGCGGATAATTTCTTCTTCAATGCGGCAACGAGTTTGTGGCCACGGTCAGGATAGTGTGCGGCTCCCACTTCTCTGCAAGATCTCAGAAACGCATTGAGCAGAGGATCCACCGCGGAGTCGTTGACGACTAGAATCCTGGGCCCGCCCGCCTCAAACTCGCTCGCACTTTGAGGAACACTCGCCAGAAAAGAGTGAGCAAATGGATTCGTACTGCCTTCGAGCAGAAAAGAACCGGGAACATCCGAGAAATACGGCAGGAGCAGGAAGTTCAGCCCTTCCTGAGTACTCGTCGTTTCCGCTGCAATGGCGTGGGTCGCAAGCTGGGTGGGGCAAAAAAAAGAGGCACGAGCGCTTTGGGAAAAAAACACGGCTAGTGCCACGGCAAACAAAGCGCCTGGACCAAATGCGGTTCGTGATTGAGGCATGGCTCATGCGTTTACCACTGTCGGCAGAATGAGATCAATCACGCACTTAAGACCGGGATGGAATCCTTGGAAATCCTAAGCAATTCTCACCACAAGGCCAGTTGCCGAACCGGCCCTCAAACGATAGATTTTGGCTCAATTGAGAGGAGCAATACCGATGGCCACAGCGTCTAAACCAATGGGTGCCCCATTCGCGGATCGTTTTGCCGCAAAACTAGTTGATGGAGTTATCCTGATTATCCCCAGTTTGATGCTGCACTTCTCAACCATCCCCTTCTTGGGCCCCCTGACTTTATCGTTCCTCTACTATGTGTTCTTCGAATGCTCTCCCGCGCAAGCGACTCCAGGAAAACGGTTGGCTGGAATCTTAGTGGTGAGTCACCGCGGCGGCGGCATCTCTCTTTTGTCGGCGACTCTGCGAATGATTTTTCGCACGATTTCTACAAGCCTGTGTTTCTTACCGTATCTGGCGATGTTCTTCACGCGACAACGCCAAACAGCACATGACTTACTCACCGATACCTATGTGATTGTAGGAAAAAACGACGAGCCTTTGATTGAATCGTGGCTCGAATCGTTTAAGGAATTCATCTCGCTGATTCAGAAGCGCCTGCGCAAGACCAACGAATAGTCTTACGGAACAGGTTTTTTCCAGGGTGGGTTATCTCCCAACTCTTCGTCTGCATCTCGATGCATCGAGATTAAATTCTGCCGCTCTCGGCGCAAATACGATTCGATATCTGTCTCTGCATCTAGATCATTAGAACTCGAAGTGCTATCGCAGTCATCGTACGGCTCGTAGGTATACTGCGTGCAGAGACTCAGAGTGGCGTCGGAGACGGCTGGCACCATTGTCTTAATCCAGTCCTCTGCCTCCATCGGTTTATCTGGGTTAATCGCCGGGTCCAAGATCATTAAAGTTCCCGACGAATTTCTAAGCGCCGGCGCGACGTGGTACCACCAGCTCACTGTTCCGCTCGGAGAATTCGTCGTGGACACATTCAGATTGCCGAAAATAAAGAGTCGACTAGGGGTGGAGAACTTCTCCCGCTCGGCCCAATGCCCGACGATAGCAGCACGGATCCAGCAGCCGTCCGTGGGGTAGAGCCACGATACCCGTCGCAAAAAGCTGGGGTCTGCTGATTCGGTCAGTTCGCGTTGGTCGCGAATGTAATCGAAAAGAACATCTATCTTTTTCTCTTTTGCCGCTGCGGTCGCATCGATCGTCGACCATGCGTTTGCCAGTCCATAGGCGCTGCCCGCTGCTAAGCGAGTTGTGAGCGGTCCCAATGGCGTGATACGCGGAAGATATTTCTTCGCGACAGCGCGATAATCTTCCGTAGGCT